>JALYHR010000034.1 GCA_030776465.1 Pseudomonadota bacterium | reverse complement strand
CCCCATTATTCCACCAGCGCGGCTTCGATGGCGATGCGGATGGCTTCGGAGGTGTGGTTGGCGCCCATTTTGGTGAGCATGTTGGCGCGGTGGATTTCGACGGTGCGCGGGCTGATCTCCAGCTTTTCGCCGATCGAGCGGTTCGACATGCCGGCGGCGACGCCGACCAGCACTTGGCGTTCGCGTTTGGTCAGGCGACTGACCCGGCTACGGGCGAGGGCTTCGCGCAGTTTGGCGGTGCCGAAGGTTTTGGCCCGCGCGTCCGCCGCCGCTACGACTTCGCCGATTTCCGCGCCGGTGAAGGGCCAGCCGATGTAGTCGATCGCGCCTTCCAGGACAGCCTGGACGACAATGCGGGAGGAGGGATTTTCGGCATAGCCGATGACCGGCAGCCAGTTGCCGGATTCGGCCATATGGGCGAGCAGATTGCTGACCGATTGCGCGTCATCGTGGACCAGCAGCAATCCGCCGCGTGGCCATCGCCCGACCAGTTCCCGGGCATGTTCGAACGGTTCGACATGGATGGGGGTTTCGGACAGGCAGTGCGAGATGGCGGCCCTGCGGCGAAAGTCCCCATCGACCAGGAAAAGGTTGGTCGGGCGAAAGGGATGAGCTGCTGTGTTCATGGTTTATGCCTAGCAGAATATGCCTAGGCGTTGTTGCGGAGTTGTCTCCGTTTCGGCGCGTGGAAAGCTCCGAAGTGAATGGAATGGCGTGTTGATTTGCGCGATATCACGGCGGTCAGGAGGCGCGCTGCGTGCCGATCAGCGCGCGCGAGATGTCGATGAAATCCTGGCGAATGGTGATGATGGTCGCGGGTTTGTCAGCCCCGCCTGAACTCCCCGCTCAGGCGTAGCCCATGGTCCTCCCGGCCATCGGGCAATTGGGTGTTTTTAATGGGTGTCGGGATGGCCCCGGTGGATGGAACGGGAACGAAGCGGCCTGGGTTTGGTTGTGGCATGACAGAACCAAAGAGGAATAGATCACATGGGCGTGGCTAAAATCGCGACCGTCGGCCTGATGGGGTACGGGCTTTATCGGCTGATCGCGCGGACATCGCCGCCCACTCGCGCTGCCTTTGCCGCCGGGGAAGCGAACGCCGCTGGATTTCACCAGGTGCGCAATGCTGGCCCCGCTGCGATGGCCACCGCGTTTCCCCAGTGGGACCGCGTGGACGAGGCGAGCGATGAAAGCTTTCCGGCCAGCGATCCGCCCGCGATTTACTGACGAGCCCAGCCTGACCGCCGGGGAACGATGCGTCGATGGTTACGGATGATGTCGGCCTCCTGCGCGCCGAAATTGTCCGTTTGATGGCCCGAATCAGTCAATGTTGTGCTAATATCCCGTGAAACCGAAGGGAAATTCTCCATGCAATCGCTGACCACGGACGGCCAAAAGACGGTCGCGGAGATTGCGGCTCGCCACGGCGTGAGCAGCGATGCGGCGTCTCAACTATTAACAGCGCTGGGCGCGGGCGGCGGCAGGCAAGCGCAGTTCAATCACCCGGAACTGGGCGGGATGGGTCAATGGTCGCAGGGCGGCATGATCATGATCGGCGACATGTTCAACAATGGGTTGAAGGCGCGAGTGGCCGCACTGTGCGACGAACTGGCGCAAGCCTTGCACAGTTCCGATCTCTTCGTTGCTGGCGATGCGGAGTCCGGGCCGGGCGCCGCCCATCATTCCGCTGGCCGCTGGCCTGCCGAACTGGGCTCGCCTTCGTCGAGCGGGTCGCAAAACGACATGCACTATGCGGTGTTTCCGCAAACCCGCCGACTGGCCATCGAACAGCAGGGGCGCGTCACCGTCTATGATACCGGCGATCACCGGATCGGCGGCATCTCCCAGCAACAATCGGGCGACCAGACGCTGCGGTTCACCAGCCAGTCGGGCGCGGTGCCGTTGTCTGAACTGAAAATAATTACCGGGGAACCTCAAGCCGGTGGCCCGCCGCCCGTCGTTCACAATGAACCCGCGCCAAGCAGTTCCGCAACACCGCCCAAGGGCGCCGAAACTGCATCACACGACGCTATCTTCTCCGGGCTGGAGCGTCTGGCCGACCTGCGCAGCCGCGATATCATTACCGCCGAGGAATTCGCGACCAAGAAAGCCGAGCTACTGGCGCGACTTTAGAGGTGCGCTAAACCAGGGCCATCAGGCTGGCGTTACCGCCCGCAGCCGTGGTGTTGATCGAGATCGATTGTTCCTCGACCAGCCAGTCGGCCCGGTAGCAGCCATCGGCATCGGCCTGTTGCACCAGCGCAATAGCCCCGTCGAGAGCCGCAAGTTCCGCCAGCAGAGCCGTGTTACCCCCGGCGCGTGACTCGATCAGGACCGCAGAAAAATCGGCGCGTTGAGGGAGCGCGCTAATCCATTCGGCAAGGCTGGCGGGCAAATTTGCGAAGCGCTCAGGCCTGGGGGACGGCCACAACACCGTCGCCTGGTTTCCCGCCGCCAGCGCCGCCGCCAATTGCGCGACCAGCCCTGGTCCGGTGTGCGGCACCAGCAACACCCGGCCGCGGGGATGAAGCGTATAGAGATTGCGTTCGCCCACCGGCCCAGCCAGTTCGCCATGATGGCCCAACAACGCAGCCGCTTGCGCCGCGCGGGCGATGGCCGCTCCCTGGATATCCCCGCGCGCATCGAGCCACTCGGCAAAAGCCGCGACCGCTGGACTCGATGTGGCTTGACCGGGCAGTGCAACTACCGGCGCGGCCTGCATCAACCGGCCCAGATACAGCGGCCCGCCCGCCTTTGGACCGGTCCCCGACAAGCCGCGACCGCCGAACGGCTGCACGCCGACCACGGCGCCGATGACGTTGCGATTGACATAGATGTTCCCGGCGGCGACCTGCGCGGTGACATGGGCAATCGTCTCGTCCAGCCTGGTATGCAGCCCGAAAGTCAGGCCATAGCCGGTGGCGTTGATCGCGGCGATGGTGGCGCCTGTCTGGTTGCGGGCGTAGCGCAGGACGTGAAGCACCGGCCCAAAGACTTCGCCGCCGATCTGAGCGATGGCCGAAATCTCGATGATCGTCGGCGCCACGAAAGTGCCGTTGCGGCATTCTTTGGGCAACCCGGCCTGTTCGATCCGGCACCCCAGCGAGCGCATCCGCTCGATATGCGCCACCAGCCTGGCTTGCGCGGCTGCGGTGATGACGGGGCCGATGTCGGTCGCCAGCCGCTGCGGATTGCTCACCGCCAGCTCGGCCAGCGCGCCTTTGATCATGGCCAGTTGCCGGTCGGCGATTTCATCCTGCAGGCACAGCACCCGCAGCGCCGAACAGCGCTGCCCGGCGCTGTCGAAGGCTGATGCGATGACATCGGCGGTGACCTGCTCGGCCAATGCCGAGGAATCGACGATCATCGCGTTCTGCCCGCCGGTTTCGGCGATCAGCGGGATTGGCGCGCCGCCATGGCTGGCCAATTCGCACTGGATCGATTTTGCCACCGGGGTCGAGCCGGTGAACAATACCCCCGCAATTTCCGGCCGTGCCACCAGCGCGCCGCCGATCGCGCCATCGCCGGGCAGAAATTGCAACACGTCATCAGGAATGCCCGATTCGTGCAGGATACGAACCGCTTGCGCCGCGATCAGCGGGGTCTCTCTGGCGGGCTTGGCCAGCACGGTATTGCCAGTGACCAGCGCGGCGGCGACCTGGCCGGTAAAGATCGCCAGCGGGAAATTCCACGGCGAAATGCACACCACCGGGCCGAGCGGCTGCTGGGCGGCGGTCTGCGTCCCACGCGCCTCTGCCGCATAATAGCGCAGGAAGTCGATGGCTTCGCGCACCTCGCCAATGGCATTGGGCAACGATTTTCCGGCCTCGCGCACGATCAACCCCATCAGCACCGGCATGCGCGCCTGCAACGCATCGGCGGCGCGTTCGAGGCAGGCGGCGCGCAAGTCCACGGGCGTCGCCGACCATGCGGGAAACGCCGCAGCGGCGCGGGCCGTCGCCTCCGCCGCACTCTCCGCCCCTGCCTCGCTCACGGTTCCCACCCGGTCCTGGTGATCCGCCGGATTGCACACGGCGCGCGGTTCACGACCCGTTGATCCAGTCGGCGCGGCGTGCCACGCCACGGCAACGCTCTCGTCCAGTGCCACCGCCAGCGCCGCCAGCGCGTCTTCGTCCGACAAATCGATCCCGCCAGAATTACACCGCGCGCCGTGAATGTCGCGGGGCCGCGCGATCGCCGGGTGCGGCGCGCCGACAGGCTCGATCTGCCGCGCCACTCGGGCCGGGTCCGCAACCAGTTCCGCCACCGAAATCCCCGCGTCTCCGATACGGTGGACGAAGGATGAATTGGCGCCATTTTCCAGCAGCCGCCGCACCAGATAAGCCAGCAGCGTCTCATGCGTGCCGACCGGCGCGTAAATCCGGCAGGGGCGCGCCAGTTTTGCCGTCCCCACCACTTCCTCGTACAGGGGCTCGCCCATGCCGTGCAGGCACTGGAATTCATAGTCACCGAACACGAAATCGGGTCCGGCCAGATGATAGATCGTCGCCAGCGTCTGGGCATTATGCGTTGCGAACTGCGGAAAAATCACGTCGCGCGCGCCCAACATTTTACGTGCGCAGGCGATGTAGCAGACATCGGTGTGGACCTTGCGCGTATAGACCGGGAAATCGGCGAGGCCATCCACTTGCGCGCGCTTGATCTCGCTGTCCCAATAGGCGCCCTTGACCAGCCGGACCATGATCCGGCGGGTCGTTCGCTGCGCCAGGTCGATCAGCCAGTCGATCACGAAAGGGCTGCGCTTGCCATAGGCCTGGACCACGAAACCCAGGCCGTTCCATCCCGCCAGATCGGGATCGAGCGCCAGGCTTTCCAGCAGGTCGAGCGAGATTTCCAGCCGGTCCGCTTCCTCGGCGTCGATGTTGAAACCGATGTCGTAGTGCTTGGCGTGCCTTGCCAAACTGCGCAGGCGCGGCAGCAGTTCGCTCATCACCCGGCCCGCCTGCGCCCGGCTATAGCGGGGGTGAAGCGCCGATAGCTTGATCGAAATTCCCGGTCCGCCGTAAACGCCTCGTCCCGCCGACGCCTGTCCGATCGCGTGGATCGCGCGTTCGTAATCGGCCAGATAACGCGCGGCGTCCGCCGCTGTGCTCGCCGCTTCGCCCAGCATGTCGTAGCTGTAGCCAAAGCCCTGCGCTTCGAGTTTACGGGCGCGTTTCAGCGCTTCGGCGATGGTTTCGCCGGTCACGAATTGCTCGCCCATCAATTCCATCGCCATATCGACGCCGCGCCGGATGACCGGTTCGCCCGCGCGTGCGATCAATCGCGTCAGCGCAGCGCCTAGATTTGCTTCTCTGGCTGCGCCAACCGGGCGTAACTTTTCTTCTCTGGCTGCGCCAACCGGGCGTAGCTTTTCTTCTCTGGCTGCGCCAACCGGGCCATCACCATTGTTGCCGACCAGTTTGCCGGTCACCACCAAACCCCAGGTGGCGGCGTTGACGAACAGCGAGCGCCCGCCGCCCAGGTGCGCGTTCCAGTCGCCGCTGGCAATCTTGTCGCGGATCAGCGCGTCGCGCGTGGCATTGTCGGGGATGCGCAGCAGCGCCTCGGCCAGGCACATCAGCGCGACGCCTTCCTGGCTGGATAGTGAATATTCCTGGACCAGTCCCTCCAGCCCGCCGCGCCGCCCTTTGCTGCGCAACGCCGTGACCAGTGCCGTGGCCGTTGCGCGGACCTGTTGACGCAGGTCGCCAGCTATTTCCGCGTGGGGCAGCAGGTCAGCAAGGCATGCGGGTTCAGATCGTCGATAAGCTGCCGTGATCTGCCGCCGCAATGGTGACGGTTCGCGGATCGCGGGCGCAAAGTTGGAAAATGGCCGGGATGTCATGGCTTGGCGTCCTGAGCACCCACTCAAAAAGCAACATACGGCCCCAATGTGCCGCCGGCATTGGCCCCCTCGATAGCGGTATAGACGGTGCGGCCGAAATAGAACGGGATGCCGACATCAAAGCTCGCGGGATCGGCCTGCTTCGGAAAGGCAATAAGCGGATCGACGCCGAGCCCCGGCGCGACAGTGACGTTTCCCCTCAGAGTCGTGGGGTTATAGAGGGTGAAGGCGGCACTGCCGCTCACCCCATTCTGCCCGGTTATGATGGGGGACAATGCCAAGGGGCTGGCGGGACAGTAGAATGCGTTGAAGTTATTGGCCGGGCAGAGCACCAGACTGCTGTCCTCGAAAAAATAAACGGTGCTGCCGGAATCGACATAGCTTTGCTGCAAGGTTGCACCGTTGAAGGTCGCGGTCAGCAGCCCCGGACCGAGGTTGCTTTGCGATGTCGTCAGTGTCAGCAGCGTAGCCGCGGTCAAGCTGTTGTCCGGCTGGGTGCCGATACCGAAGGTGATCGTGCCGCTGAGCGAAGCAACACCGGCCTGAGGCACCGCAGGCAGCGTCAGGATGGTGCCATTGTTATCCGTGGCAAAGGCGGCGACCGGGTTGGGCAACTGCTCGAAAGGTGCCACGGTCGAGGCGGTGCGCGCGATGATCTGGGCGCAGCCGCTTGCCGGGCAATCGTAATAGATCGCGCCGGTGTGTTGGCCCGCTTGGCAGATTGTCCCGCAATCGGTGCCTGTCGAACCGATCCCGATGATGGCATTGGCGCCGAAGGAGTTGACGGTGGTGATCGCGCTGCCGCCACCCGACGAGCAAGCCGACGGCACATTGGCGAATGTACCGGTATCGCCGATGATCTGCACCGGCATGCTGCGGACCGTTTCGCCGGCAATCGAGAAATCGACCTGTCGAACCGACCCGAAGGCGTAGGAGGCGACATATTGATAACATTCGCCGACCGGTTGGCCCGAGGTGTCGGTTTCGGGCGGTAGCGCGGTCAGCAGGGAGGCGTTGATTACCGGCTGGATGATGCGCAATCCGACCGAGCCGGTGTCGAGGATGACATGGTCGATGGTCTGGCAATTGGTGGTCGAGCCCGGCGCGCAGATGGTGATTGTCACGAACGGCGTATTGAAGGCGGCATTGGCGCTGCCGAGCGATGCCGGACCGGCATCCAGGATCACGGCAGCGACATTGGCGACCCCCGCCGTCGCGGTGGGGGTGGGGGTGGGCGTGGGCGTTGCTGTCCCCGGTGAGGTTGGTGAAGACGAGCCGCCGCCGCAAGCCGACAGCGCCAGGAGCAATACCAGCAGCAGGCGACGGATGATCGCGTCCCATGATTTTGGATGAAGCCGCTCTTGTTGAAGCGCGGGGCCCATCTATTGCAGATCGCCGGGCTGGACGCCGGGCGGCAGCAATGCCGGCAGCCAGGCCAAGCCCCAGAAATACCCCATGTGCCCCCCGGAGGTAATCTTGAGATCGGGCTGATCGACCAGCGGTGCGCGCCGCGCCATTCGCCCAAAGCGCCCCGATTGGCCTTCGCTGGCAGCCTGAAGTGCACCGAAATGGCTACCTAGCAGGCTGCGCAGATCGGGCTTGCCCGGCCCGGACCAGCGAATTGCGAAAACCTGGCCCTGCGGATTGGTGAATTCATGCACCGAAGCGCCGTTCGGAAGTGTCAACTCGTGCCGGACATGCGTAGCCAGATCGACATGCTTCATCGTAGCACGCAGGCGCAATTTGTCGGACTGCACCGTTTCGCTGGACTCGCCCAGCCCGGCCAGCGCAGGCGTCGCTAACAGCAGATTTGCCGCAGTTGCGAATATCATCAATTGTATGGATTGCCGCCGCGCCTGCGTCATGGCCAGCAATGTATCCCTGATAGCTTTCCAGTCAAGTGCGACGAATTTCATTCGGGCCTGGCGGCCATCCAGCCAAACCTTACTCCGCCTTGGCGGCCATCCAGCCAAGCCTTACTCCGCCTTGGCGGCCATCCAGATCGTGTGGTTTGCCTCGACGCCGTAGGAATCGGCGCGGATGGTTATTTCATCGACATCGAAGCCTGCGCGTTCCAGCCGCTCGAAGAAATCCGCGTCGCTGTACGACGACCAGATCGCCAGGATGCCGCCCGGACGCAGCGCGGCATGGGCAGAACGCAACCCCCAATTGCAATAGAGGCGGTCGTTGGCCAGTTGGATCAAGCCGTCCGGGCCATTGTCGACGTCCAGCAGGATGCCATCGTAGCTGGCGGTGGCGCGGGCGATGACGTCATGGACATCGACCACTTCCACCATGACACGCGGGTCGGCCAGCGAATTGCCAAAGATATGCGCCAGCGGGCCATTGGCCCAGGTGACAATTTTTGGCACGAGTTCAGCCACCACGACGCTGCCATCGGGCCCCAAGGCGGCGAGCGCGGCGCCCAGCGTGAATCCCATGCCCAGGCCGCCGATCAGAAGATCGGCGCCCCTGTCGGCTAGCCGAGCACAGCCAACAGTGTCCGCCAGGCGGTTGCAGACAAGCGTGGCCAATGCCTGTTCGGAATGCCGAACCTGGCTGCCCATCAATTCCTCGTCATCGTACTGGATCGAGAAATCATCGCCCCAACGAACCAGATGCAACGCGCCCCCGCCGGGGATTTCTGCCGCATCTATGAACTCGCAAGGCGCGCTGGCGGTGTCCCGCGCTTCTTGCCGCATCGGGCTAGCTTGCAGCCTTCACCGGTTCGGCAGTTTCAGGGGCGGTTACTTCTGCCCGTTTGTTGCGCGCAAGCTGCGCGATGGCACGCTTGTGGCGCCGGTTTACACTGCGGATATTGGCCATGATATTTTCCTGTTCGGTGCAGTCAGTCGCAGTGCATTGCCTGGTCTGGATTGGGCCAGCATGGTTAACATTGGCCCAGCATGGTGATGATTGGCGCTGAGTAAGCCCTCATGGTCATAGATCCGCCCGAATGACAAGGATTGATCGGCCCTGTTCCCATGGCTTTGTATAATTGTGGTCCAGATCATCTCTTCGCCCCTACGTGGTTTTTGCAATTCGCGCTGCGGCGTGGAGGGAATGGTCCGGACAAGGTGATCTTGCCTGATTTGGGGCCTGTTCTTGGCTTAAAAGCCCTGGATTTTGGGTGCGTTGCCAAGCGGGCTGAATAAGGGCATAAAATAATGCATCAAAAATTGATCAACTCGCCCAGTTTTTCGGTAACAAAACAGTCGACATGGCCAAATCTGTTGAATATGGCGAAATCCCGGCACGTTTCAGTGCAAGAGAGAAAGAGAATTCCATGGCGGACGAAAACCTCCTGACCTTAGTCGCCGATATCGTTTCTGCGCACGCCAGCCACAACAGTGTAAAACCCAGTGAATTGCCGCGCCTGATCGAATCCATTTATGCCGCGCTGGAAGGGCTGGGCAAGGTGGAGCCCGTGGTTGAGGTAAAGCGCGAGCCTGCGGTGTCGATCCGGTCGTCGGTTAAGTCCGACGCGATCACTTGTCTTGAGTGCGGCGCCAAACAAAAGATGCTGAAGCGCCACCTTGGCACCCATCACCAGCTCACGCCCGCCGAGTACAAGGCGCGCTGGGGCCTCAATGCCGACTATCCGCTGGTTGCACCAGATTACGCCGCCACCCGGCGCGATCTGGCGATGAAGATCGGCCTGGGCCGCAAGCTGGGTACAAAGGTCAAGTCTGCCGCAAAGTCGAAGCCCGCCGCCGCCAAAAAGCCAAGGGTCGCCAAAGCGGCAACCGTCGACGCCTGATCGACCGGGTAATTCACCGGGTTGATGTGTGCCGCCCTCAACCAGCCCCGTCAGCCGAGGCGCTGGCTATGAGGCGATAAATCATTCGTGGTCATGCCAAGTTTAACGGCAGGCCATCGATTATTAAAGACAAGCCCGCAATTATTTCGCAGGCTTAGAATCTTTCCGGTCGAGCCGGGCTGGTGCCGGCTCGACGCAAGTTGCGAAAACTCTAGCGCACGCGCGGGCCGCCGAACGGCAAAGGCGGGGGAGGGCGGCGATGGCCGCGCGGTAGCTGTGCCTGATAGGCTCGCCCACAATGCTCCACGCAATAGGGGAAGCCGGGGTTCACTTTTACGCCGCAGAAGTGAAAATCGGGCTCTCCGGGGTGGCCCATCGGCCAGCGGCAAATCCGGTCATTGAGATCGAGCAGGCTGGTCTTGGCCAAAATCTCGGGACTGGGCTTGGCCGGCACCAGGCGGCGCGGCGGCGCTGGTGGGATCGGGGCCTGCTGGTCGCCCGGACCCTGGCGCAGGAACCCGCCCGGCCCGACCGAAACGATGCGCGGCGGTGGGGGTGCGATGGGCTCGCTGGCGGACGAGGTTACAGCAGCGGCAGGCGCGGCAGGAGCGGCGACGACGGGACGCGCAACCGGGGGCAATTCGCGCGCGGGCAGCGGCTGTTCGAGCGATGGCTGTTTGGCATTGGGTTTGTCGGCGGCAACAACGCGCGCTTGTGGCTTTTCCGGCACAACCGAAGGCGCAGCCGCAACCGGTTCGGACGCAGCTTCACCGGGTACACCAGTTGGCACACTGGCGGGCACACCAGCCGCCACGACCGCGTCGGGCCGTTCATTGGCTTTCACGGGCGAAGGGCGCGCCTTCAGTCCCAGGCGATGCGCCTTGCCGATGACGGCGTTGCGGCTGACCCCGCCCAGATCTTCGGCAATCTGGCTGGCGGTGGCGCCGCTTTCCCACATCTTCGTCAGTTTTTCGATGCGTTCGTCAGTCCAGCTCATCGGCCGGCCAGCATTATCGGGGTCATCCAACATTATGGGTATCCATGGTTTCAAAGAAGGCGGTCCAGCTCATACTTTCCTCGGCATGGACCAGGGGGGCATGAACCAGGGTGGCATGAACAGACGTGATATTAACAGGCGGGGCACAAAAAATGGGCATTTGCCAAGGCTGCTTGCCTTGATCCTCGCCACCCGATAGGCGCGGGACCATGGCCAATCAACCCCATACCGAACCCACAATCGGCCGCCGCAGCTTTCCCGAGCAAGGCGTGCCCGTCATCCAGCGGGTCAACTGGCTGGGGCTATGGACTCTCTATATGAAGGAGGTGCGCCGGTTCTTCAAGGTGCAGACCCAGACAATCTGGGCTCCGGCGATCACGACACTGCTGTTTCTGGTGATATTCACCGTGGCCATGGGGCGCGGCAACCGCATCGTGCTGGGCGTGAACTTTGCGACCTTCGTCGCCCCCGGCCTGATTGTCATGGGCATGGTCCAGAACAGCTTTGCCAATGCCAGCTTTTCATTCCTGGCGGGCAAGATGCAGGGGACGATCATCGATTTCCTGATGCCGCCGCTGGCCGAAGGGGAATTGATGGTGGCGCTGATCGGTGCGGCGATCACGCGCGCGGTGCTGGTCGGGCTGGCGCTGGCGCTGGTCATGGAATTGGGGTCGCTGGCGCTGTGGCCGGGATTGAGCCTGGCAATGGCACACCCCTGGGCAGTGGTCTGGTTCGGGTTCAACGGCGCGCTGCTGCTGGCGCTGCTGGGGCTGCTGTCATCGATCTGGGCGGATAAGTTCGACCATGCCGCGGCGGTCACCAATTTCATCATCCAGCCGCTGTCGCTGTTGTCGGGCACCTTTTACGTCGTCAGTAATCTGGCGCCGAGCTTTCAGGCGATCAGCAGGGTCAACCCGTTTTTCTATGTGATCAGCGGCTTCCGCTTTGGTTTTCTGGGCCGCAGCGATATCGGTGCGACGAACCAGGCGGTGCTGCATGGCGCACTGGGGCTGGGCCTGCTTAACGGCGCGTTCGCCGTGGTTTGCTATTTGGTGTTGAAATCAGGCTGGAAGCTGAAAAGCTGAACGGGCAGGCAATCCGTTCCTAATGACTCAGGCCGTGGCGCAAACGATAGCGCCCGCCGGTAAAATCCTCGAATACCTGCGGCAGCGCGGGGTGCTCGATCGGGCCGCTGTCGCTATCTTCGACCAGATTTTGCTGGCTGACATAAGCGATGTAGCTGGATTCGTCGTTTTCGGCAAAAAGATGATAATAAGGCTGTTCGCGCGTTGGCCTTATTTCGCTGGGAATGGATTCATACCATTCCTCGGAATTGGCGAACACCGGGTCGATATCGAAGACAACCCCGCGAAAATCGAACATTCGGTGACGCACAACATCGCCGATCGCAAACAGCGCCCGCGACGCGCGAGGCGCTTCGATCAAGCGCCCTGCCTGAGGGGAAAAAAAGCTGGCTCTGTCCATGACACGACATATAGGAAGGCTGTAACGTGGAAGCAAGCAAGCCTGCGCAGCTAATCCCCTGCGGCGACGATTTCGGGCTTGGCAAAAATACCCCCATCGGCTAACCGCGCGCTTCTTCGACCGGGCGCGGCCATCCGCCACGCTCAATGGCGCTTCACGGAGAGGTGGCAGAGTGGTCGAATGCACCGCACTCGAAATGCGGCATACGGGCAACCGTATCCAGGGTTCGAATCCCTGCCTCTCCGCCAACAAGTCTAATAACTTGATATATAAGGATAAATAGTGGCGAAGAGCCGGGCGTTGAGCCGCCACTCAGCGCTTCCTCTACTTGGGTTTCGCTTTTTGCGCAGGGCCATCGACCGCTGGATTTCCCGACGGCGGCTCCCAGCCGAATACGCTGCGCCCGCCAAATCCAGGTGATACCGCGCGTTCGTCGGCGATATATTTTTCAATCGATGAGCCGGTAGCGGTGGCTTCGAGCCGACGTGCCTGATCGTCGAGGCGGCGCATTGCGGCCAGTTCTTCAGTCTCGCCAAGCTTCGCCTTGCGGACGGCTGATTTCATCACCTCGATCGTATGGTCGTAGACCTTGGTGGGCACCGGGAACGGATGGCGGTCCTTGCCGCCGTGCGCGAGTGAGAAGCGCGCCGGATCGCTGAAACGGCAGGGTGCGCCGTGGATGATCTCGGCCACCATCGCGAGCGCCCGCACCGTTCGTGCGCCGACGCCGGGTGTCAGCAGCAATCCAGGAAAGTCGACCGGCCCACGGTCGGCCGCTGCTGCAAGCGCGCCGTGCAGCCGCCGCTCAACGATATTTTCAGGGCGCACATCATGGTGGGCGGGCATGACGAGATGCGGCAGCAGTGCTTGCGCATCGGGCGGCGCAGTTGGCGCCGTTCGATCATTTGCCGTGGCAAAGGCCTTGATAATGCCATCGGGTCCAATCGTCGCCAACAGCTCCAGCTGCCTGGCGCGCGAGGCTGCAGCACGCCGGTCGGCCAGGTTGACAATGTGCCCCTGTGTCCTGCCCTCGATCGCTGCATGGGGCGCGTCGACAAAGCTTTCCAGCCCTTGCGAATGCCCCAATCTTTCCGAATGCCCCAATCTTTCCGAATGCCAATGATAGCGCCGGGCTTGCCGACGATCGCCGTTCATGCCCTGCTGGACCACCACCCACTGCCCATCATCGGCCACGACAAAGCTATGGAGGTAAAGATCGAACCCATCCTGCAGCGCCGCGCTGTCCACCTTGGCGACCAGCCTGGTGGTTCGGGCCAGACCGGCACCATCGAGCCCGACACGTTCGCCCACCGCGAGCAATTCGGCTGGCGTCGCGCGCGCATGCCTGCCACGCCCGCCGCAGACATGAATGCCGAGCTCGCCTGCCAACGGGGTCAGCCCGCGCTTGAGCGCGCCCATGACGCTGGTGGTTATGCCGGAAGAATGCCAGTCCATCCCCATCACCGCGCCGAACGACTGGAACCAGAAAGGATGGGCCAGCCGGCGCAGGAATTCCTCACGTCCATATTCAAGGACGATCGCCTCGGTGATGACTGCACCCAGCTTCGTCATCCGCTGGCCTAGCCACGTCGGCACGCGGCCACCGTGGAGCGGCAGATCGGCACTGCCGGCGCGGCGGCCGGTCATGAAGCTTCTAGCATGGACGATCGCGCTGCGTGACCTGGGGCGGTGTCCTCGAACAGCGGAAGTTCGGTTCGCTGCACCGCTGGCACGAAGTTCGAGACCGTGACGCCGACCAGCCGCATCCCTGCGGAGCCGAGCTGGCTTTCTATGACCATGGCCAGCTCGACGTAATTGGCCACGCTGATCCGGCAGTTGTCGGCATCATGGATGATCGTCGCGAAACTCGCCGCTTCGGGTTCGCGATAGAGTATTGCGACCAGCGCCGATGTGTCGAGGATCATTTCGGCAGGCCGTTGTCATCGTAGAGCAATTCGGCGTGATCGACATAGGGGCGCTTCACATGGGCGGCGGCCCTGTCGGCGATTGCCAGCAGTTCTTCGACACTCGCCTTGCCCTTCAGGCTCATATGGCACCATTACAGAAAATCGTCTGCCCTTCTACCACAGTTGCCCTATCGCGGGAAGCTGACCCGTTTACTCAATCCTTGCCGTGGCCCAGCGCCAGATAATCCTGGCTTTGCATTTCGATCAGGCGGCTGATGGTGCGTTCGAATTCAAAGGCTCCGTCGCCAGCCTCGTACAACTGGTCAGGCGCGGCATCGGCGGTGGCGAACAGCTTTACTTTGTTTTCGTACAGGGTGTCGATCAGGGTGACGAAACGCGCGGCTTCGTTGCGGTTTTCGGGGCCCATGCGGGGGATGCCGACCAGGATGACGGTGTGATAGGCGTGGGCGATGGCGATGTAGTCACTGGCGCCGCGCGCTTCGCCGCATAGCCGTTTGAAGCTGAACACGGCGACACCCTTCAGGCTTTTGGGCACATGCAGCGAGCGTCCGCCGACGTTGAGATCGGCGGCGGGGACGTTGACCGAATCCTCCGGGTTGTAATCGGTCAGCCGAAAGAAGGCTTCGCGCACTGCTGCGGTCGCGGCTTCGCCCAGCGGCGTGTGCCATGTCGCCAGACCCTTGATGCGGTCGAGCCGGTAATCGGTGGGGCCGTTGAGGGGCAGCACATCAAGCTCGCGTTCGATCAGCGCAATGAAGGGCAGGAAATGCTCGCGGTTGAGCCCGTCCTTGTAAAGATCCGCAGGCGCGCGGTTCGAGGTGGTGACCACGGTGACGCCATGGTCCATGATCAGCGCGGTGAACAATCGGCTCATGATCATCGCATCGGCGGAGTTGTTCACCACCATCTCGTCGAAGGCGAGCACGCGCACGCCATCGGCCAGCGCTGCGGCGACCGGCGGGATGGGATCGCCAGTCTCCAATTTTCGCACCTCGCGCATTCGCGCATGCACCTCGATCATAAACGCGTGGAAATGAACGCGGCGCTTTTCCTTGATCGCGAGCGTATCGTGGAACAGGTCCATCAGCATCGACTTGCCGCGGCCAACGCCGCCCCACATATATATGCCGCGCGGCCGTACCGCTGGCTTGCGTCCGAGCAGCTTGCCCAGAAAACCACCGCTGTCCGCAGCCTTGACGAGTTCGCCGCGCAGCGCCGCCAGCCGCCGCGCAGCAGCAGCCTGTTCGCCATCGGGGCGCAATTCGCCGGCGGCGACAAGCTGATCGTAACGCGAGACGATTGCGTTCAAGGCTATATCGCCTTTGCAGGCTTGCGCAGCGTCCCGGTGAACGAGGCCACCAGATCGTCCTCCTGAACCACCAGCCCGCGCAGAAAGCCCATACGGCGGGTCTCGCGCAGCACCTCCACTACGGCGTCCAGCGGTTTTGCAGCAGTGCCGGGGCCAATGAATTGCGTCTGGATGTCTATCGTGACCGATTTCGCCAGGGGCATTCCGCGCAGCAGATGCATCGCTGCAAACAGCGAGACGTCGATCAACCCCAGCGTTACCCCGCCGTGGATGCGGCCCGAGGCATTCAGATGATGGCGGGCCGGAGTAAGCCGGACACGGCACTTCTGGAAACCGCTGGAGCTGTCACCCTCGGCACGGATGATCAATTCGCCCAGCACCGCGCGATTGTAGTGGCCCGCGCCAGCCACTTCATAGCGATGCCACCCGCTATGATCGGGATGCGGTTCGCAGAGGAAATGAATGGGTCCATCCTCTCCCAGGCTGCCATCCTCTCCCTGGCTGGATTCGTCGCTCAGACCGCGCGCTCCGCCTGCATCTTCTTGATTTCGGCAATGGCACGGGCCGGGGACAAGCCCTTGGGGCAGACATTGGCGCAATTCATGATGGTGTGGCAGCGATACAGGCGGAACGGGTCTTCCAACTCGTCGAGCCGTTCGCCGGTCATTTCATCGCGGCTGTCGGCCAGCCAGCGATAGGCCTGGAGCAGGATCGCCGGGCCGAGGAATTTGTCCGAATTCCACCAATAGCTTGGGCACGATGTCGAGCAGCAGGCGCACAGGATGCACTCATACAGCCCGTCGAGCTTTTCGCGCTGTTCGGGTGATTGCAGCCGTTCCTTGCCCGAAGGCGTCGTCGATACGGTCTGCAACCACGGCCGGATCGAGGCATATTGCGCGTAAAAATGGGTGAAATCCGGGACCAGATCCTTGATCACTTCCATGTGCGGCAAAGGCGTGATGCGTATGTCGCCCTTCAAATCCTCGATCGCCATGGTGCAGGCCAGGCCGTTGCGGCCATTGATGTTCATCGCGCAGGAGCCGCAGATGCCTTCGCGGCAGGACCGGCGGAAGGTCAGCGTCGCGTCCTGTTCGGTCTTCATCTTGATCAGCGCGTCGAGCACCATCGGCCCGCAAGTGCCGAGATCGATTTCGAAAGTGTCATAGCGCGGGTTTTCACCGCTGTCGGGATCGTAGCGATAGACGGTGAATTTCTTGATCGTCTTGCCGCTCACGGCCTTATGGACGCGGCCCTTGCCGTTGATCTTGCTGATGGCGTTGGGGAAGAAATCGGCCATGTGCGTTCCTGATCCTGAAGGCGGCCCTGGGAGTCCGCAGTACAGTTTCCATCTAACGATTCGGCGGCGGGGAGCAAGAGGCAAGGGGGTAATTGTCTTACCGCTTGCCCCCGACGCCTCGACGCGGCTAACCCGTTGCGATGGCCAAGTTACCCCCCGAACAGCGCCCCAAACCCGTGCCATCGCTGATCTCCATGGCGATCCGCCATGGCAATCTGCGGGTGCGGGCGGTGGGCTTGCCGCGCCGCTTTTCGCTCGACATCTTTCATCGGCTGATGGGGACGAGCTGGACGAAACTGGGGCTGATGTTTGTCGGCCTGTTCATGGCGTTCAATCTCGTGTTCGCCGGGCTGTACCTGGTCGATCAGGCGGGGCTGGCCACGGCGCAGGACGATCCCTTGCGGATGCCGCTGTTCTGGCGCGATTTTTTCTTCAGCGTGCATACCGTGGCGACGATCGGTTATGGCAATGTCTATCCGGTTTCGTTGTGGAACAACATCGTCGTCGTCGTTGAGATCACGCTGGGGCTGATTTATTTCGCGCTGGCGACCGGCATCGCCTTTGCCCGTTTTTCGCGGCCGACGGCGCGTTTCGTATTCAGCCAGCGGGCGTTGATCCGCGATGTCGACGGCACGCCGACGCTGATGCTGCGGACGGCTAACCAGCGCCATAATTTCGTCTATTCGGCGCAGGCGCGGCTGACCTTGCTGGTCGACAGCGATGTGAGCGGGGTGCGGATGCGGCGTTTCATCGAGCTGCCGTTGGTGCGGGACAGCAATCCGGTATTCGCGCTGACCTGGACGATCATGCATGCAATCACGCCGGACAGTCCGATGCGTGCCTGGCTGGTCGGGGGGGACGCGGCCAGGGGCGAGGAACTCATCGTCATTGTGTCAGGCACCGATGAAATCAGCGGACAAATTATCCATGACCGCTGGGCCTATATGCCGGGCGATATCAGCCGGGATGCGCGCTTCGTCGATATTATCACTACCGCGCCAGATGGCACCCGCACCATCGACTACAGCCGGTTTCACGAGGTGGTGGGGGATTAGAAGGCGATGAGCCAGGCTCATCGCCCCCCTGCGATCAAGCGCCGAAGGTCCGCTGCCACCAGCCGCGGCGCGGTGTTCCGTCCGCATCATCGGAACCGGCATCACCGGAACCGGCAGCGTCGGAATAGGCCGCCCCCCCGGCTTCCCCGGTAACCGGATCACTCCTGCTGGCACTCACCATGTCGGCGGCGGGCCGCGGCGTCAGCGGCTGTTCACCAGGAAAATCATCGGCGCTGCCTTGTTCGACGGGGGCGGCGTCGGCCTTCTTGCGGCGCGGGCGCTTGGCCGCAGCGGGCTCGGCACCCGTCTCTGGCACAACCTCAATCGACACTTCGTCCTGTTCAGCAGAGTCGGCCTTTTTGCGACGCGCGCGCGTTGTCTTCTGGACCGGGGGCTTCTCGACCGGCGCATCGGCTCCCACGTCTTGAGCGCCTTCAATCGTGCTGGTGTCCGTGACGGACGCGCTGTCGATGAGGTCAGCGCTGGCCAAATCAGCAACGGCGTCGGCTTTCCTGCGGCGCGTGCGCTTCTTTGGTGCTGGCGCATCGCCGGCTTGCTCATCCGTGACCACGACCTGCGCCACATCGGCAGCCTCGGCATATTCGCCCTGCTTCTGGCCGGTTACTTCGTCGGTCGTTTCCCCGGTTTCGGGGGCATTTTCAAAGCCTGTCTCGCCGCTGCCAGGCTCGCCACGGTTTCTGCCACCGCGACGGCGGCGACCCCGGCGGCGACGCTTGGCCTGCGCCTCGGTTTCGTCGCCTGATTCGCTGACTGCGGCGTCATTGGCGCCATCGTCTTGCGCATGCCCCACGGCATCGACATCGTCGAAATCGCCGCCCTGAT
>JALYHR010000033.1 GCA_030776465.1 Pseudomonadota bacterium | reverse complement strand
CGCATCCAGAAAATCAGGAAACCAAACGCGAATATCCCGGCCAGCATGCCGACGACCTTCACCAGGAACAGCAGGAGTTCTCTCCAGCTGCTGCGTTGTTCGGGGGGGACAATAGCCATCAGGACTGCCGTCCCGATGCGAACCATGTATTGCGGGCCATGGCGTCAAACTCCTGAGCAAAACGATGGCCCGCCATAGCTGAAAATCCCGGCTCGTCACGCGCGATTGTCTGGGCGGTCTCCGATCAGATGCGGCGAAGATTGCTTTCTTCAGGCTCTGGCGGGGGCGCACTCGGCACTGCCAGCGGACGCCGGACGCGCATTTCGGGTTCGGCATCGCCCGCGTTAATGGGCCTGCGCACCGCCTTGCAATCGATTTGATTGTCGAATGTCACGCCAAACCGGTTTTCAAAGACCCAGGCGACACTACCGCTGACCCAGCCGACATTACGCAGATCGGTCATTAGCCGATCGCCGCATTCGACGTGGACCGGGCATTCGGCCATCATGCCACCCGCCGACAGGTTGCGGACCCTGATGCGCAGCGTTTCGGACTGATTGGACAAGCGCATGGTAGCCGAGAGGAACAGGCTGTCGCGCCCTTTTATGCGGTACTCTTCCATATTCAACCGGCTCATGTCCCTGCCATTCTGCGCCTGGGCGTCGCTGTCAGCCCGCTGCCCGGACCCGAGACAGCATCATAGCGCCTTTACGGTCAAGAAATCACCCCGAGGCACCCACGGGAATTTACGTGGAATGTGCCAAAAAGAACCGCCGCCCGCAGTTGAGCGGACGGCGGCATGACTTTCAAAACGCTGGTTCACAGCCCGGCATGGGCTAAAGCTCAGCACACCCTAGAATTCCAGGCGGATGCCCAGGTTGATCCCGTGCGAATTATAGCCTTTGCGCAGCGTGCCTTGATAGCCGACGAACAGCGAACCGGCATCCTCGAACACCCAGTTGACACCGGCGTTGATATCTTCCTCGTGCCGGGCTGCGGGCACGCCGACCACGGTGAATGTGGTCGCGTTATTGCCATCAAAATAGGCCGATACCGTGTCGGCGCCGCTATGGCCGATTTCGGAGCGATAGACCGCGCGCAGATAAGGACGGAATTTGCCCGATGAACGGGTCAGCGACACGCCAGCCAGCAGGTCGGTGCGGTCGGCGTTGATCGGCAACACGGTCAATGCCGCCGCGCCATCGCCGGTTTCGGTGAAACCATTGATCTTGCCGCGCGTGTAATCGATGCCGGCGAAGGGCTCGACAGTATATCCGCCAGCATGCAGCATGAAGCCCGCCGTGCCCGTCGCCATTAACAGATGCTCACTGGCAGAGCCGGTTGCGGTATCTGTCACCGTACTCAGCGTCAGGGTGCGCTTCGTTTTCAGATGGCCGAAATTATAACCGACCTGGCCGGTAAGGTGAACCGGGCCCATCTCATAACCGCCATAGGCCGCCAGGGCGTAATCGCGATTGTTGCCCTTCAGCGTGCTGCCCGCATTCTTTAGCGAATCGAACGAGAGATTGCCGGCCACGCCAAAGATGTGATGCGGACCGCTGAGATCATAGCCCAGGTTGAACCCGTACAGCGTCTGCTTGGACGAATCGGTGGTCGCCTTGGAGACATCGACCTGTCCGTTGACAGTGCCCCACCAACCATCCTCGGCATGGTCGCTGTTCTGGTCGCCCATGCGCAACCAGATCGCCCGCTGGAAATTGTTGGCCTCATCATGCAGCGCATTGGCATAGCTGAGCAGCCCGGCAGGGGACATCTGGTCGAACAGCGCGGTCGCCTGGGTTATGGTCAGATCGTCGATCTCGCCGATCAACGTCGATTCATTGGTGGTCGAGGTTGAGCCTGCTTTATCGGCGATGTTCACGATCGGAGTGAGTGCATTGGCTACCGCCAACTGGTTCAGCGTCCCGGCACCGGCGGCCTGAATAACCGAGGCATAAGTACCGACGCGCGAAACCTGGAATTCGTAAGCCTGCTGAGTGCCGTTCAGCGTTACAATCGAACCATTGCCGAAAGAGATGAATGCCAACGCGGTGGAATTGGCACTGACGACGTTCACCTTTGAAAACGCGCCGGTAATGCCCTTATCGGCAAGGATCAGGTCGTATTTGGCTCCGACAAGGTCGGTGGTGCCCGCCTCGGCATTGACGTTCAAGGTGCCGGACAGGGTCGCAGTGCCGCCGACAGCATCGATCTGACTGTAGGGCTGGGTCGAGGTGCCGGTGCTGCTCACAGTCCCTGCTTTTACGATAAACATGTTCAAGGTTCCGCTGGAGCTTTGCGAGAACGATCCGTTGATCGTCACCAGCGCTGGCGCGGAGGAGCTGCCGATGGTCAGATAGCCATTGTTGACGAGACTGCTCGACGTGGTGCCAGCGCTGCCAAGCTGGCTGAGGTTTCCAAGTGCCATGGCATAATTGACGCCGGCGAGATTGAGGCCGGTGGCATCGTTGGTTAACGTGGTAGCATCGGCAGTGACGATCGTCCCGCTGAAATTGGCCTGCTTGCCGTTTTCAAACACGACCGTCGAGCTGGCCGAGCCAACTGGATCGAATTGGCTCTGCGTCAGTGACCCGGTCCAGGCGCCCTCATTGTCGATAGTCATGTTGCCAGCACCCGTGACGTTACCGGTGAGCCCGTAAGTCGCGGTCGAGGTGGCGGTGGTGGTGGTATTGAAATAGTTGATGAAGGTGCTGCGGCTCGAGCCTGCACTGTTACCGAACTGAATATTACCCGTCACTGCTGTCGGCGCTGTGGCGCCGTTCTTGAATGTGCCGCCGGTGCTGGCATTGCTCGTGGCGGTGCTGGCGGTGAAGCTTACCGCAGCTGTCCCGCTGGCCGCTGTCAGGGTGCCATTGTTGGTGACGGTGCTGTTGATGCCGACCTGGATCGCTGATCCGCCTGACGCGCTGGAGGTGATCGTGCCGTTATTGGTGATCGTCGCATTGTCGTCGAACTGCACCGTGGGGATCGCGGTCGATCCCTGGATGGTTCCGCCACTCGCCAGGGTCAGGCTGCTGTTCTTTCCGATCACCAGCGGAGCGACCACCACCGCCGTACCATCGGCATTGACCGTCAGATCGGAATTAAGATTGGTATAGCTGGGCGAGTTGCTGGTGCAAGTCACCGTGCTACCCGACTTAGCGCCGACCGGCGTGCAATCCGCCCATGCCGTGGCGGGCAGGATCGCGGCTGATGAGACGATCAGCGCTGCTTTGAAGGAAACAGTTCGGGGACAGCGGCGCAGACGCGAAGACTGCGCAAAGACATTAATCATGGACTAGCCATCCTCAAAAATTCGGTCTGTACCCCGGCGCTGCGAGTGCCGCCGGGGAGGTTAACCTCAGATGAACAACGCGCGATTTGCGACGTGCCGAGGCGCATTTGGCGTTTGGTTCGGGCAGCTGGGCGTCATGCTTACGCATCATAAACCCGCCGCCGTTCACCCTAAATCGCTTGCCCTGCCGCCCAGCCGCTGGCCCAGGCCCATTGGAAATTATACCCGCCCAGCCAGCCGGTGACGTCCACCGCCTCGCCGATCGCGTATAATCCCGGAATACGGCGCGCGGCCATGGTTTTGGAGGAGAGTTCGGCGGTGCTGATGCCGCCTGCGGTGACTTCGGCCTTGGCGAAACCTTCGCTGCCGTTGGGGGTAAAGCGCCAGTCGGCCAGCCGGGCTTCCACCGCAGTAATCGCCTTGTCGGTCATCGCGCCGATTTCGCCAGCCAAGGCCAGCCTATCGCATAGCGTGGCGGCCAGCCGGTCGGGCAAACCTTCGCTCAGCAGCTTGCGCAAAGCCACACGCGGGCGCGTGCGTTTGGCCGCCACCAGCCAACCGCGCGGCGCATCGGGCAGGAAATCGACGCCAATGGCTTCGCCGTGCCGCCAATAGGTGGAGATTTGCAGGATCGCCGGACCGGACAAGCCGCGATGGGTGAACAGCGCCGCTTCGCGAAATCCGACCTTGCCGCACGACGCGACCACCTCTGCGGCCACCCCCGACAGTTCGCGGAACAGCACTTCGTTGCCGCCCAGCGTCAGCGGAACCAGCGCAGGACGCGGTTCGACCACTTTCAAGCCCAACCGGCGCGCCAGATCATAGGCAAAACCGGTCGCGCCCAGTTTGGGTATCGACGGCCCGCCGGTGGCAATCACCAGCGCGGGCGCGGTGGCGTGATGGGGGCCGTAATCCACGCGGAACCGCCCGTCGGCGTGGTTCACTTCGCCGATCGCATCGCCGCAATGAACCGCCACCCCGCCGTGCGCGCATTCCGCCAGCAACAGCGCCACGATCTGCCGCGCCGAGCCATCGCAGAACAATTGCCCCAGTGTCTTCTCATGCCAGGCGATGCCATGCGCCTCCACCAGCGTAAGGAAATCCTGCGCCGTGTACCGCCCCAGCGCCGATTTGGCGAAATGCGGGTTTTGCGACAGGTAACGGTCGGGCGCGGTGTGCACATTGGTGAAATTGCAGCGCCCCCCGCCCGAAATCAGGATTTTCTTGCCCGGCTCATCGGCATGGTCGAGCAGCAGCACCCGCCGCCCGCGCTGGCCGGCAATGGCTGCACACATCAGCCCCGCCGCGCCCGCGCCCAGCACGATGGCGTCGTAATCGCTCACGCAGTGGTCAGCCGCAACGCCAGCGCCTCGGCCACGCGGATGCCATCGACCGCCGCCGACAGGATGCCCCCGGCATACCCCGCGCCCTCGCCCGCCGGGTATAATCCCGCAGTATTGAGGCTCTGCAAATCGCGCCCCCGCGTGATCCGCAGCGGCGATGAGGTGCGCGTTTCCACGCCGGTCATCACCACGTCGGGATGGTCATAGCCGGGGATCTGGCGGCCAAACGCGGGCAACGCCTCGCGGATCGCCTCGGTGACGTAATCGGGCAGGCATTGCGCCAGATCGGTGGGGCGGACGCCCGGCTGGTAGGATGGCGTGACGCTGGCGAAAGCCGTGGACGGGCGATGGGCCAGGAAATCGCCCACCAATTGCCCCGGCGCGTGGTAATTCGCGCCGCCCACCACGAACGCCCGCTCTTCCCAATGGCGCTGGAAAGCGATGCCCGCCAGCGGCCCACCGGGATAATCGCGGTCCGGGCTGATATCGACGACGATGCCGGAATTGGCGTTGAATTCGGCGCGCGAATACTGGCTCATGCCATTGGTGGCGACACGCCCCGTTTCCGAAGTCGCCGCCACCACCTTGCCGCCGGGACACATGCAAAAACTGTAGGCGGTGCGGCCATTGGCGCAGGGGTGCGACACCGAATAGGCCGCCGGGCCAAGGATCGGGTGACCTGCGGCAGCGCCATAACGGGCGTGGTCGATCCAGCCTTGCGGATGCTCGATCCGCACGCCAATCGCAAAGGGCTTGGCCTCCAGAAACACGCCGCAGCCGTCCAATTGCTCAAAGGTATCGCGCGCACTGTGGCCGACCGCCATGATGACATGCTCAGTCGCCAGCAATTCACCGTTCGACAGATGCAGCCCCCGCAACTGACGGCTGCCGTCCATACCTGTGGTGATCGCAAAATCATCCACCCGCGTACCAAAGCGATATTCGCCGCCCAGCTTCTCGATCGTCTCGCGGATGCTCATCACCATCGTGACCAGCCGGAACGTGCCGATATGCGGATGCGCCTCGGTCAGGATTTCCGGCGGAGCGCCCGCCTTGACGAATTCCACCAGCACCTTGCGGCCAAGATGGCGCGGGTCTTTAATGCGGCTGTACAGCTTGCCATCGGAAAACGTGCCCGCGCCGCCCTCCCCAAACTGCACATTGGATTCAGGGTCCAGCACCCCACGCCGCCACAAGCCCCAGGTATCGCGAGTCCGTTCCCGCACCGCGCGGCCCCGTTCGACAATGATCGGACGGAACCCAGCCTGCGCCAGCACCAGCGCGGCCAGCAAACCACAAGGCCCCGCCCCGATCACGACTGGTCGCGCCCCGCTGTATCCAGCAGGCGCAGGCGTCGGAAACCGATAAGCGGTATCCGGCGTCACCCGCAGATTGGCATCCCCCGCCATCCGCGCCAACACCTCACCCTCGTCGTTTACCGAAACATCAACCGCATAAACCAGCTTGATCGCCCCCTTGCGCCGCGCGTCATTGCCCCGCTTGACGATAGCCCAACGGATCAGCCGCGCAGGCGCGATGTTCAAGGCGGCGCAGATCGCAGGCGGCAAGTCGTCGGCTGCGTGGTCGAGCGGCAGGCGTAGTTCGGTGAGGCGGAGCATGTGGGCCGCCTAGAAGGTTTGCGGGGAAGATGCGAGGCTGGAGGCAAAGTTGGAGGCAAGGTTGAAGGTCCGAGGGGCAAACCCCTCGGGCTCCCCGTCATTTTTGGGTGGGGGGCTGACATTGCAGCGTTTTCACAATTTGAGTTGTTCGAGGGTTCGGCAGTTATGCGCCCGTGTCAGCCGTTCATTGGCTTGCGAGCGCGGCCCAAGAGCGGACATCAGCATCGATCCCTTGTACTCGCCCGGCAACTCCCGTGGCCAGATATCTGCTTGCGCAATATATCCATTACAGGATATCTATCTTGCAAAGTTTGGAGGGTTACTTTGTGGCCGAAGTGAAAATTGGGGATTCCTTTGGTCTTGATGCCAACGCATTAGCTGCGATGGACATGGAATTGGCGATAAATCGGATAAGGAGTGACCTGAAAACCGATTTTATATTCGCGCCACATCTTAGTTTTATATACCGAAAATCCAAAGAATTTTTGATAAGTTCCTTAGAATCTGATTTGAAATCAGGTAAATATACGCCGGGAATTCCGCTACAAATTGAAGTTCCGAAGACATTTCGGATGCCTGTTGATGGGACAGGCCGTCTAGGGCCTGCATATTCTCGCCCAGGCAGTATCTTGCTTCCAAACGATAGGCTATTTTATCAATCTTTAGCCGACAGAGCTGTTCCATTTATTAATTCAGCGCTCGACAGCGGTCGGTCATTTAGCCATCAGCTTGCACAGGGAGATAGCCCGACCATGTTCTTGTCGACGCGGAAGTGCTGGCAGGATCTCCAATCAAAATTGTCGGAATTATCCGGAAATCACTCCTTAAAATATGTAATGAAATTGGATATTGCAAACTATTTTGGATCAATAAACCAGCATACATTGATTAACGTTTTAGAAGACTCTGGATATAAGCCTTCTTACGGAAAGCGTCTTGAAGCAATTTTTACACGATATACAGGAGACAGAAGCTCCCGTGGTATATTACAGGGCATTTACCCCTCAGATTTATTCGGAAATTTTTATATGGCCCCTGTAGACAGATTTCTAAAAGATAGCGGCGTCCCTTCCGCAAGATATGTCGATGATATTTATGTATTTGTAAAATCGGTAGATGAAGCCGAAAAGCTTTTACAAAATTTGATACCATTTCTCAGAAGTTATGATCTATCATTAAATGAAAATAAATGTAGAATTCTTCCGAAAAACATGCTCCATACAATGGAACCAGATTTGGAAGCGCTATTTAACGAGGCCGTTGATGAAATTTCGGCTCAAGTTGAAGATGATGACTTTGAAGCTGATTACGGCTTTCAGTCGGAATGGGATGACGAAGAGGAAGAAAATGAAGAAGATGAAGAGGATAGCCTAAGCATTTTGGCAACGAAGGCTCTATTTGATTCTTTGGATGAGTATCCGGGACATGAGGAAAATGTAGAGAGATTTTGTCTTCCATTATTTGCAAAGGCGGGTTCAGATTATGCGATTTCTCATGTTATGAGTTCATTTCGTAAGCGCCCGTCTATGACACAAATATACTCAGCTTATCTTGCGAAATTTATTGATGGCGATCCAAGTATCCGAGAATTTCTTTCATCGGAAACCTCCAATCCAAATTCCATGGATTGGCAGCGAATGTGGACCATGGCCGGAATGCTTCAGGCAGATGAGCCTACCGACGACGAAGTGAAGGTGGCGCTCGATATCGTCATTGACGGCGCGCGCCATGAGACACTGAGGGCGGTGGGCGCATATTTTGTCGGCATGCACGGTGACCATGGCCGACGGACTCATTTGCGCGCAGCATACTCGTCCATGACCCCATATATCCAAAGCGCGACCTATGCAGCGTCGCGATTTTGGAAAGGAGCGGAAAAGTCCAACGCCAAGGCAATGTGGTCAGGCCATGGGCCACTGCATGTGTTAATCACAGAGGCCCTCAAGAACTAAAAGGCATCAAGTTCCGGAGCCAGTATACCTATCAACGCCTCATCGAAGAAGGGCGGTTAACCCAAAGGCTTGGCTGAAAGTCGCCTTTCTACAATCGGCGAAATGCCGCCATTTCTCCATGCAGCGGGAATGGAAGTTCCGCGCTTTGAATGTGACATAACATCGCAGAAAACCCCGCAGCGCTGCGGCGTCGCGCAACATCGAACCGACGCGCAACGACGACAGGACCGGGGGTTTGGGGGCCGCTGGCCCCCAAGTCTACCTCCTACAGCTTCTCCAACTCCCGCTCCACCTACATCCACAACTCCTCAAACACCTTCGCCCCACACCCCGTCCGTGCTGAGCTTGTCGAAGCATTGCCCTTCTTTCTTGCGCCTCGCCCGGCCTCAAGAAAGAAGTGCAGCCCCCTTCGACAAGGCTCAGGACAGGCTCCGATCAAGCTCAGGGTAGACGGGTTTGGTTGGCATTTCAGATTAAACGCGCGACACTCTAGCGGTGGCGGTTGCCCAGAAACCCTTCGCTACAGCTTCTCCAACTCCCGCTCCACCTGCGTCCATAACTCCCCAAACGCCTTCGCTGCCGCACTACGCGGGGCAAATGTGGCCAAAGGCGCGCGGTGGACGGCCATTTGTTCGACGGCGCTGGCGTGCGGGATGGCGATCCAGTCGGGATGCGCGGCCAGGGTTTCGCGGTGCAGGTTTTTGCGTCTGTCGACCATCGAGAACACCGGCAGCAGCGGTGGTTTGCCGTTGTGGTGCGCGGCCAGATGCTCGCGCACTTGATCCAGCGCGCGCATCGCCAGCGGGGTTGGCGGGACCGGGGCGACGATCAGGTCGGCGGCGCGAAACAGTTGATCGCTCAACTCGCCCAGACCGGGCGGGCAATCGAGGATGATGCGGTCATAATCCTGCCCCAGCGTTTGCAGCAATTTGCGCAGGCGTTTGGGCTTGTCGGCACCGGCCAGATCCTCGGCCAGGTGGCGCAGCGACAGGTCGGCGGCGAGCAGATCGAGCCGGGGCCATGCGGTTGGCTCGATCATGCTGGCGGGGGTGACTTCGCGCGCGAAGATGCGCCTGGCTTTGCCCGTTCCGGCATCGCGGCCGAACAAAAACGACGCGGCGCCCTGCGCGTCGATGTCCCACAACAGCGTGCGGCGTGCCGATGCCCCAGCCGAGCACCAGGCGAGATTGGCTGCCACCGTCGATTTTCCGACGCCGCCTTTCATGCTGTAGATGGCAATGACCCTGGCCATGACGCGACCTCCTGTTGGCCGGTGAAAATCCGCTATTGCCCCGTGAAATTAGCCGGTCGGCGCTCGAACACGGCGGACACGCCTTCGGCAAAATCGGCGGTGGCGCGCAGATCGCTTTGGTGGGCGTGGCCATGCCGGTGCGTGGTGACGGTGATCGACATGCACCCGAACTGCCCGTGATTTGCGATCGAAGCAAGCACCGCGCGTCGCGGCGATGCGATTATCTGGGCGACCTGCCGAGGCGTATTTCGCCGGGCGCCGGATGCTGTTATGAAGGGTGATGCCGAAAATCACCTTTATCGATGATGCTGGCGATGCTGCGATCGCGGCGTGGCTGCATCGCCGGTTGCGCGGCGCGCTGGAGCGTTCGGGAGGCGAAATCGCCATCACCGTACCTGGCGGTTCCACACCGTTTCCGATCCTGGCCGAATTGGCCAAGGCTGACCTGGATTTCACGCGCATCGCGGTGTGGCCCGGCGATGACCGCATCGTCGATGAAAGCCACGCGGCCAGCAATGTCGGGCGCATCCGCAGCTTGCTGGAACCGGTGGGCGCGCGGATCGTGCCATTGGCGCCAGGCGCGGTGCCGCCGCATTTCGCGCTATCGTGGCTGGGCATGGGCGGCGATGGCCATATTGCGTCGCTCTTTCCCAATAATAATCCGCGCGCCGATGATCCTGTGCTGCTGCGCCGCCTGACCCCCGACCCCTTGCCGCCCGAAGCCCCGTTCGATCGCTTGTCGCTGACCATGCCCGCGCTGCTGGATTGCGATGAATTGCTGTTTGTGTTCCGCGGGGCCGACAAGCGCGCGATCTTTGACGCTGCGGCGCGGGGGGCCAATGATTTGCCGATCGCGCGCCTGCTCGGCGCTGCTCACCAGCCCGTGACATGCTTCAACTAGATCGGCTGCTGCCCGCCAGGCTGCACCGGCTCGGCATGCCTTTCGCCCATGCGGTCCGCATCCGCTGGTGGCGGCTGCGCCGGCCACTGGTGGTGAGTTGCCTGGTGCTGGCGGTAAACCCGGCGGGCGAAGTGCTGCTGGTGCGCCATTCGTACGGCGCGCGCCGCTGGATGCTGCCGAGCGGCGGAATGGCACGCGGCGAAACCCCGATCGCTGCGGCAAAGCGCGAGCTGAGCGAGGAAACCGCCTGCACACTGACCGCCGCGATCGAGATCGCGGTCACGCACAAAATTGTCCATGGCGCGACAAATATCGTCCACGTCATCGCCGGGCGCGCCAGTGGTGTCCCCCGCCCCGACCGCCGCGAGATCGTCGATGCCTGCTATTTTGCACCGGGCGCCCTGCCCCACGACATCAGCGGCAGCCTGGCAAGAAATCTGCCCGGATGGCTGGGCCAAATCCCTCGCGCTGAAGCGTGATGGAAAGAAGTGGAACCGGCTGGGTAAAGGCTGGCTTTGCATTCTATCCGATTGATCTGTATCATTTGCGATAATCGGGGGGTTTCAACATGGTATTGCAACGAATTGAAGCCGCCTTGACGCGATTGGAAGCGGCGGTGGCGCAGCCACGGAGCGCGCCATCTGCCCATGTGGAGTCGCAACTGGCCGCTGAACTGGAACAGGCCAAGGCGGACAATGCCCGCCTGCGCGAAGCCGTTGGCTTGTCCCTGCGTCAGATCGATGCCTTGATTTCTGAGCACAGCCCGGGGATAGCGGAACACAGCCCGGCGCGGCTGCCATGAGCGACGTCGTCCTGACGCTGGGCGGGCGCGCCTATTCGGTGGCGTGTGCGCCCGGCGAAGAAGCGCATATTGCCGATCTGGGCCAGATCATCGAGGCCAAGCTGCGGACCCTGCCCGGCGGCATGGGCAAGAACGATAGCCGATCGCTGCTGTTTGCAGCCTTGCTGCTGGCGGACGAATTATTCGAACTGCGCAACGCGCAAAAGATTGTGGCACCGGCGGGGACCGATCTTTCAGCGGTCACACCGGACAGACTGGATGCCCTGGCGACAAGGCTTGAAGCGCTGGCCGATGCGCTGGAATTGCCAGGACCAGTGCCCTCCCACTGACGGTCTTCTGCTCCCCTCCCGCAAGCGGGAGGGGAGCAGAAAGGCGCAGCGGTGCCGCTTTCAGGAGGGGAGCAGCCAAATGCGATTGCCCTGGCCTTGGGCGCCGTAGCCCTTGAGATTGTGCCGCCATGCGCCTAGATAGGATGCGACGGGGTCTGCCCGGTGCGAGCCGCTAGAAAATCCCTGAGGCTATAAGCAATCCAAAGGGGGCTGTCTCTGGTCGGATCCTGGTCCGGCACACATGGTCCCCACCTGACGTCGAGGCGTCAGTGGATTTCCCGGCACACGGCCCATGGTGGTCCCGTCACTCTTTCCAAGGCAGATGCTTCGCATCGCGCCTTAGCTTATGCTCAAGCGCCACGCGGGCTTGATTACGGGCAAGTTGGCCGAATGGATGGAACGGGGTTGAACGATAAACACCGGCTGCGTGCCCAGTTGCGAATGGCGCGGCGCGATCATGTCGATGGCTTGCCCGATGCGATGCGCGCCTTGATCTTTCTGCGTCCACCCGCGCCGGTTGCGCGGTTGACAGACGGGGCAGCGGCGATCGGACTGTATCACGCTTCGCCGCACGAGGCCCCCACTCGCGGCTATGCCAAGTGGTTTATGGAACGGGGCCAGACCATCGCCTTGCCCTGGTTTGCCGAGCGGGGCGCGCCGATGGGCTTTCGGCAATGGCATGATCCCTATGACGACGCGGGGCTGGAACCGGGGCCGTGGGGCGCGTTGCAGCCAGCCGCCGACGCGCCCGAAATCCACCCCGACATCGCCTTCGTGCCCTTGCTGGGCTTCACCAGCGACGGCCATCGGCTGGGCCAGGGCGGCGGCCATTATGATCGCTGGCTGGCCGCGCACCCGCACGTCCTGGCGCTGGGGTTGGGCTGGGACGCGCAATTGCTCGACAGACTGCCGCTGGAGCCGCATGATTGCCCCTTGCGGGCGATCATTACACCGACCCGGATTTACGGAGATATCGCCTGATGCGCGAACAGCCAAAGTTATGATGCGTCGGGAACCGACATGGCGCATTCCCATCGGCGTATTGGCGTTGATCGCAGCGCTGCTCGTCTATGGCGGGATCGTCGCGCGGCTGCTGGCGCCGGTGCTGTCACGCTGGCCGGTGATGGCGCAGATGCCGGTCTATCTCGTGCTCGGCGTGATCTGGCTGGTGCCGCTGCGCCGCTTCATGATCTGGATGGAAACCGGGCGGTTTAAATAACGTCAGCGCAAAAGAACTATACCACGCTGCGCTGGCCCTATGCTCCGGGAGGATTGCGTCCCACCCGCAGCCATTCCAGCAATACGAAAACCACCGCGACCAGCCCCGCCGCTGCGGTCCAGCGGAAGACCGGGGCGTAGCCGTATTTGTCGAAGGCTTCCCCGGCGACGCCGCGCCCCAGCGATCCGATCAGGAACGTCAGCGACGACAGCAGCGCGTATTGCACCGCAGTATAGCTGCGGCTGACGATGCCCGACAGATACGCCACAAACGCCGCACCGGCGATGCCGGTGGAGATGTTTTCAAAGCTGATCGCCAGCAGCAGGCGGATCATGCGCGGATCGAAGCCGAAATGCGCGAACAATGCCTTCAGCCCGACGGCGGCGCCGACCGCATCGATGTGGCGGGCACCCTCGGCCAGGTCGGCATAGACGAAATTCCCCAGGATCGGCAGCACCGCGCCCAGCAATATCGTCGGCATCCGACCGATCCGTGCAAACAGAATGCCGCCCAGCCCGATGCCGAAAATGGTCATGAATATGCCGAAAACCTTCGACGCAAAGGCGACCTCGTCCTTGGTGTAGTGGAGATGGCCGATGTAGAATGGAAAGGCGAAGCTGGACCAGATGTTGTAGCACAGCGTGTAGCTGAGGATCATCCCGAAGACGATCAGCACCCCCCAGCCCAGCCGCCCGGCCAGTTCGGCCAGCGGCGCGACCAGCGCCAGATACAAATGGTTGGCCAGGCCGCGCCGACGCGAGGTGTTTGGATCGCGCGCAGCCAGTACCGCCTTGCCCCGCGCCGCCAGCCAGTTGGTGGTGGCGGCCACGATCAGCGGCACGATCACCGTCGCAATGACGATCCACGGGCCATAAATCCGGGTAAAATCCGCCACCGATGGCGCCTTCGCGCCATGCCGGGTGCCGAGCATCCGCAGCATGAACCTTACGATGGCGCCGATCGCCCACAGCCAGCTGATCCCGACGACGACCAGCGCCATGCCGCGCGCGCGCGGTGCCAGCGCGCCCGGTGCAGCCAGTGCCAGATGCGCCCCACCCGCCCCCGGTCGCGGGGTATCGGGGGCCAGCAGCGTCACCGCCATGACCGATGCCAGCCCGCCCGCCATGACCAGATAGACCGCAGGCCAGCTCATCCGCGCCGCCAGCACCAGCGCCAGCGCGCCGCCGACAATCGCGGCGATGCGGTAACCAAGCTGGTAGATCGACGACAGCAATTCGACCGTGGCTGCTTCATCGGCGACATCGATCCGCCACGCATCCACGGCCACATCCTGTGTCGCAGAAGCCAGTGCGGCGATGAAGGCAAAACCCGCGAAACGCCCGATCGCATGGGCAGGATCGGTCAACGCCAGGCCGATCAGCGCCGCCACCATGACTATCTGGCACAGCAAAATCCAGCTTCGTCGCCGCCCCAGCACCTCCAGCCCCGGCAGCGCCATGCGGTCGACCAGCGGCGACCACAGGAATTTGAAGCTATACGACAGCCCGATCCACGACAGCACGCCGATGGTGGCCAATTTTATCCCCGCCTCACCCAGCCAGGCGTTGAGCGTGCCGATCAGCAACGCGAACGGCAGCCCTGACGAAAAGCCGAAACCCAGCATGCATGCCGATTTGCGATTGCGCAGCGCCGCGCGCAACAGTCGCCAGCCTTTGGGCCGCACCGGCCTGTCGTCTGCGGCGATCATGGCCATGCTTGTGAAAAAATCCCGAGTTTGCGTAGCCGCCAATCTAGCGGCAAGCGCCCAAACCGCCACACTTTCGTGCGGTTGGGCGCATTTAGCCTTGTTTTGACCTCACGGCCCCCGGCGCGTAAGGGCGGCCAATGGCCCTCCCCCCCAAAACCTCTGATCCCGAAGCATCGCCTTCCGCCGAACCTAGGCGTGAAGGCGAACGCATCGCCAAGCTGCTTGCCCGCGCGGGCATTGCCAGCCGCCGCGAGGTCGAGCGCCTGATCGAGGCTGGCCGGATCAAACTGGATGACGAGGTGATCACCACCCCGGCGACGGTACTGACATCGTTACGCGGCATTACCGTCGATGGCGAGCCGGTAAAGGCCCCCGAGGCGGCGCGGCTTTATGCCTTCAACAAGCCGCCCGGATTGCTGACCGCCGAACGCGACCCTGCCGGGCGGGCGACGATATATTCCGCGCTGCGCAATTCCCTGCCAGAAGGCAGCCCGCGATTGATGCCGGTGGGTCGGCTCGACCTCAATACCGAGGGGCTGCTGCTGCTGACCAACGACGGTGAGCTGAAACGGGCGATGGAGCTGCCATCATCGGGTGTGCCGCGCACTTATCGGGCGCGCACCTTCGGCCCGGTGACGCAGGACCAGCTTGAAGAATTGATGATCGGCGTCGAGATCGAGGGCGTGCGCTATGGCTCGATCAACGCCAATATGGAGCGCAGCACCGGCGCTAACCAGTGGATCGAACTGACGCTGACCGAGGGCAAGAATCGCGAGATTCGCCGCGTGCTGGAACATCTCGGGCTTCAGGTCAGCCGTTTGATCCGCATCGCTTACGGCCCGTTCCTGCTGGGTGATCTGCCGCGCGGCGCGGCGGTGGAAATCGCGCAGGTCCAGGTCGAACGGTTCCGCAAGGGGCTGAAAATGCCCGCGACCACGCAGCAGCCAGCTTTCGCGGTGCAAGCCGGGCCGATGATGGAACGCGCTGGCAAGGCCAAGCTTGATGAGCCGCGCGGCAAGCGTGTGCCGGGCCGCCGCAAACCCGATCCCTCGCGCCCCGACGAATCGGCGGGCCGCCGCAATGGCCCGCAAGCCCCTGCCCCCAGCCGCCGCAGCGACCAATCGCGGGTCCGTTCGGGACCGGCGCGCGGCACCATTGCCGATCATCCGGCAGAGGCAAATTCGCGTTACAATAGCGCCAGCCCGCGTCCAGGCGGCGATCGGCGCGCCGGACCGGGGTCACCACGCGGCCCTGCAAGTCCCGGCAAGGGACGCCCCAAAGGCCCCGCTGGCGGGCGTCCCAAAGGC
>JALYHR010000032.1 GCA_030776465.1 Pseudomonadota bacterium | reverse complement strand
TCGCAGGCCAGCGCCGGGCAATTGGCCAATGCCACCCTGTCGGCGCAGGGCGAACTGGCCAGTGATTATTTGTCGCTGCGTGGGCTGGATGCGCAGAAAATCCTGCTCACCGACACCGTGACCGCCTATGCCCGGTCGCTGAAGATCGCCCAGAATAAATACACCAGCGGCACCGTGGCGCGCTCCGACGTCTATACCGCGCAAAGCGCGCTCAGCAGCGCCCAGGCCTCGTTGCGCGATCTGGTGCGCCAGCGTGCCGTGTTCGAGGATGCGATTGCGGTGCTGGTGGGCGAAAACCCCTCGAGCTTCGCGATTGCGCCTACGCCTTGGCAACAGGCAACCCCCGATGTCCCCTACGCGATCCCCTCCGAGGTGCTCCAGCGGCGCCCCGATATCGCGTCGGCGGAACGCGCGGTCGCCGCCGCCAATGCCAATATCGGCATCCAGCGCGCCGCCTTCTTCCCCAGCCTGTCGCTGTCGGGCTCGGCGTCCACCAGTGCCGCCACTCTGGGCGGGTTGTTCTCTGCCGCGACCTCGTTCTGGTCGCTGGGCGCGTCGGCCGCCGAAACCCTGCTCGATTTCGGCGCCCGTAGTGCCAAGGTTGCGGGCGCGCGCGCGGCGTATAATCAGGCGGTCGCCAATTACCGCCAGGCGGTGCTGGCCGCATTCCAGCAAGTCGAGGACAATCTGGCGGCGACGACGGTGTATCGCGCCGAAGTCGTCGATCTGGCCCAGGCCGCCGATGCTTCGCATCGTGCCGTGACCATTGCCAACAACCAGTATCGCGCGGGCACCGTCGATTACACCACCGTCATCACCGCGCAGACCACCGATTACAGCGCCCAGCAGCGATTGATCCAGACCACGGTGAGCCGCCAGAATGCTGCCGTCGCGCTGATCCAGGCGCTGGGCGGGCAATGGCTGAGCGCGCCATGCCCCGCCGCGCAGACCGGTATTGGCGCGACCTGTTAAGCCCCGGGCATCAAGTTTATTTTTCGGCTGACATGAGTGCCCGTTTAACTTAGGGGCGATGGCATGCGATTCCTGCGCACCTTCATTCGCCAACGTCGCCGCCTCGCTATCGTTTTGCTCGCGCTCACGCTTTGCATGAAGGCATTGATGCCGACCGGCTTCATGATCGGTGCGGGCGGAAAATCGCTGTCGATCACGATTTGCGATGGCCATGGGCCTGCATTGATAAAACAAATCAGTCTGCCGCAAGCGGGTCCATCTCACGAAAAAGCCAGCGAACAAGGCAAGGCGCCTGACGCTTGCCCCTACTCGGCGCTGACGATGACAGCGGTGTCGGGCGCGGAAGCATCGCTGCTGATGGCGGCGCTGGCCTATATCCTGATCATGGGGGCATGGCCGCCCGCCCGTAACAGGCTCGCGCGCCGGTCCTTTCTCCGGCCGCCGCTGCGCGCGCCGCCGCTTTGGGGCTGAGCAGCTTCGGCTGAAAGGTGGCCTGCCACCCCGGCCGCCCTGCCAAACTATCCGTCATGCGTTCGGAAGGCTAGCTCCGTCCCGAACCCCCGAAAATCCGATGCGTGGCTATAGCCCGCTGGAGACATAACCATGTCATTCCATCATTCCCTGCTGCTGGCATCTGCCGCATTGACGTTAACTTACCCCATCGCGGCCTCGGCCTGTGCCTGCGGCTGCGGCATTTTCGATGTCGGGGCGGGGACCGTGACCCCCGTGGCTTCGGACAGCGGCTTCTCGGGCTGGCTGCGTTACGATACTATGGACCAGACCCGGAACCATGAACGCGGCGCGGATGCGCCCGCCTCCGACAATTCCGACAAGCGCATCCAGACCAGCTTTTTCACTATCGGCGGCGAATATATGGTGAGCCGGAAATGGACGGTGATGGCCGAACTGCCGATTGTCCGGCGCAATTTCAGCACCACGGCGGTCGATTCTGGCGGCAAGGGTTTGATCGAGACAGTGCCGCTGACCGCGCTTGGCGATGGCGTGATCCAGATCACCTATTCGGGCTTTTCTCCCGACATGGGCACTGGCGTCAGTTTCGGCGTCAAGCTGCCGACCGGACGCTCCACCAGCCCGCTCGATCGCTATGGCAACGCCCCCTATGACCGCGATACGCTGCCGGGCACGGGCAGCACCGATCTTCAGGTCGGCGGCTATCATGTCGGTGGGATGGCGCCGCAGCTGAACTGGTTCGGCCAGGTGCAGTATCGCTTCGCGGTGGCCAGCCGGGATGGCTATCGACCGGGGAATGACCTTAATGGCGCGCTCGGGCTCAGCTATGACCTGGTCGATCGGGGGTCGGGTTCGCGTTTCGGCATTGCGCCCACGCTGCAATTGCTCGGTTCGCTGCGGGCGCATGATACCGGCGCGAACGCCGATCCGCTCAATTCGGGTTATAAGCGGTTGATGATCGCGCCGGGGGGCAAATTACAGCTCAGCCGCAAGCTGTCGGTCTTTGGCGATGTCGAGGTGCCGGTTGCGCAGTACACAAACGCCGCAAGATCGCCCATGATCGAAGGCAAGGCGGGCCAATTGGTCGCACCGGTGCTGATCAACTTCCAGGTCAATTATGGTTTTTAATCGCCGCTGGCTGGTTGCGCTGATCGCTGGCCTGGTCAGCCTGGTCGGATATTTGCCCGCGCAAGCCGAGCCCGCCGCGCCACCCGCGCTGGTGTTGCCGCTGCTCGACGGCAGAAGTTTTGACCTGTCCGCCGCGCGCGGGAAAATCGTGGTGGTGAATTTCTGGGCGACATGGTGCGTACCGTGCCGGGCCGAGATGCCGCTGCTCGACCGGTTTGCGCGCGCGCATCCGGGTGTGGTCGTGATCGGGGTATCGATGGACCAGCGCCGCGACCTTGACGATGTGCGCCGCGTCATGGCCGGTATTCAGTACCCCGCCGGACTGGCGAGCGCCGCTTCGGTCAATAGCCTGGGCGATCCCCGCACCTTGCCGATGACCTATGTGATCGATCGAAAAGGCCAGATCGCGGCGCGTTTTGCCGCAGGCCGCCCGCCTTTGACAGAGGCGGTGCTGGACCAGGCTATTGCCGCTGCGCGTTAGACCGTCTGCTGGGCCAGGTAGTACGCATGGCTTCGGGCCTGAGTCCTTGGGACGGCGGCGGGGTTGTCAAGGTGCCCCGGAACAGTGCTGGATAGCGTGGGCGCAATATAATGGGGTTTCGGTTAAAAATCTTGTCGCATTTCCAAGCCCGGTGATATGGTACACGCGGGTTTTGGCATGATCGGCTTTTACAGGCCGTCCAATCGGGGTAATTTCTATCGAGATGGACGACACGAACGGCGTGCAGGGCGATTTTCCTCGCAGCACAGGGCTTGTGCGGGAAATCGGGTCGCCCCCAAGGGCGGCATTGCGTGAAACCCCAATTCTGCGCCAGACCGGGGGTAATATCCCCGGAAGTGCAGGCGCGTCGGCGTTTTATTTGCGGGCGCCGGTGCCATCGGCGATCCCGGTACTGGTGGCGGTACCCCATGCCGGGCGCGCTTATCCGGGATCGCTGCTGGAACGGATGCGCCACCCTGCTTTCGCGGCGCTGCGGCTGGAAGATCGCAAGATCGATCTGCTGGCCGAGGAAATTGCCCGCCATACCGGTGCCGCCCTACTGGTTGCGCAGGCGCCCCGGGCGATGATCGATCTGAACCGCGCGGTCGATGATGTGGACTGGGATATGATCGGCGGCGGCGCACCGGCTCGGAATTCGGATGGGCCAAACTCGGATGGAGTCGGCAGCTATACGCCGGGCATGCGCGCGCGCAGCGGGCTGGGCCTGATCCCGCGGCGATTGCCGGGGCTGGGTGAATTGTGGAAACGGCGCCACGATGCGGTCGATCTTGCGGCGCGAATCGAGGGGATTCATCAACCCTATCATGCCTGCCTGGCAGCCACCCTGGCCAGTTTGCGGGAACGGTGGGGCGCGGCTTTGCTGATCGACTTGCATTCGATGCCGCCGCTGACCCTGCGCGGTGGCCAGCCTGGGCCCGAGCTGGTGGTGGGCGACCGCTTCGGGACGACGTGCCATGGCGGCCTCGTCGCCTCGGCCTTTGCCTATTTCGCCGAACATCGCCGTGGCACGGCGCATAACCGGCCCTATGCCGGTGGCTATGTCCTGGAACGGCATGCCGCTCCCCTTAGCGGGCTCCATGCCTTGCAACTGGAGATTGATCGCTCGATCTATCTCGATTCCCGGTTGCTGGAGCCTGGCGACGGATTTGCCGCAATGGCCGACCTGATGGTCGGACTGGTGCGACGGCTGGCCAGCGAAGTGGCGACCCTGGGCCGGATCGAGGCGGCAGCGGGCTGGGCGGAAGCAGCGGAATAGCATTTCCGCCGGTTTGCACCGGAAATTTGCGCCAATATTTTTTGGTGGATGTCCGTCCTGCGCCGCGAACGGCAGCGCGCTGCAATTATGGGTGCCACATAAAAAACCACCTCGTGCAATGCACGAGGTGGCCAAGGTTCAGGGAGGAGGTGCACAAAATGCACCAATCCTATCGGGCCATGAGGGTAGCGCCGACAGGATGTTTCTGTAATAAGCTCAATCTGGCCGATTTACAAGCCTTGGTGTGGTAAAGGTTGCCGCAATTTGTCGTATATCGAATTTGCGCTGATACTTCGGGACGCATTTGCGCTTGAATGAAACAATTTCGCCTTGGGAACAAGCCGCGCAAGAAGACGTTGAAGTCCGGACGGGGCGTAATTTGGTATCGTAAACGAGATACCGTCCCTTCAAAGGAGGATGATCCATGAAAATATTGTCTGCCGCGCTTGCCGCGGCATTTACCATAGCTGCGGTTGCGCTGCCCACGGGCGCTTTTGCCCAGAACATGCCCGGTCCCGACGCCCATCAGCCGATGCCCGATAACCAGATGAACCACGGTGATATGCGGGGCGACATGCATCAGGGCGATATGCGGGACGATATGCATCACGGCGACATGCACGGCGACATGCACGGCGACATGCATGGCCGCGATTGGCATGGTGACGGCATGGACCACCACTATGGTTGGAACCGGGGCGAGCATCGCGGGTGGCGGCACCATTGCTGGACCACCTGGCGCCACCACCATCGCATCCGCGTTTGCCGTTAAGCTACTGATGGCCAGCCGACCCGGCGATAACCGGGCCGGCTGGCTGGTCGGCGCCGGGCGTCAGCGTGGCTGAACTCAGGCCGCTTCGCGCTTGCGGCCCGCTTTCTTGCGCTCATTCGGGTCGAGCAGCGCCTTGCGCAGCCGGATCGATTTCGGCGTCACCTCGACCATTTCATCGTCGTCGATATAGGCGATGGCCTGTTCCAGCGTCATCACGCGCGGCGGGGTTAACCTGATCGCGTCATCCTTGCCGGTCGAGCGGAAGTTGGTGAGCTGCTTCGACTTCATCGGGTTGACTTCGAGGTCATCGGGCTTGGCGTTTTCGCCGATCAGCATGCCCTCATAGACTTTTTCCTGCGGGCTGACGAACAGCACGCCGCGTTCTTCCAGCATGTTCAATGCGTAGGCCACGGCCTCGCCGGTGCCGTTGGAGATCAGCACGCCGACCGGGCGACCTTCGATCACGCCCTTGTAGGGTCCGTATTTCTCGTAAAGCCGGTTCATGATGCCGGTGCCGCGCGTGTCCGACAGGAATTCGCCGTGATAGCCGATCAGGCCCCGAGATGGCGCGCTGAAGGTGATACGGGTCTTGCCGCCGCCGCTGGGGCGCATATCGGTCATCTCGGCTTTGCGAATCGCCATTTTCTCGACGACGGTACCGGCATATTCCTCATCGACATCGATGACCGTCACTTCGTAAGGCTCGGTCCGCTTGCCGTTCTCGTCAGTAGCGTAAAGCACGCGCGGGCGGCTGATGCCCAGCTCGAACCCTTCGCGGCGCATTGTCTCGATCAGCACGCCCAATTGCAATTCGCCGCGCCCGGCGACTTCAAAGCTGTCCTTGTCCGCCGATTCGGTGACCTTGATCGCGACGTTCGATTCGGCTTCACGCTCCAGCCGGTCGCGAATCATGCGGCTGGTGACCTTGGTGCCTTCGCGCCCGGCAAACGGGCTGTCATTGACGGCAAAGCGCATCGACAGCGTCGGCGGATCGATCGGTTGGGCATGCAGCGGCTCGGTCACGCTGGGGTCGCAGATGGTGTTGGCGACGGTGGCGGCGGTCAGCCCGGCAATCGAAATGATGTCACCGGCGCGGGCTTCTTCCACGGGCACACGCTCCAGCCCGCGAAATGCCATGATTTTCGACGCGCGCCCGGTCTCGATGACCTTGCCGTCGTTGTCGAGCGCGTGGATCGGGGCGTTGACCCGGACGGTGCCGCTCTGCACCTTGCCGGTGAGGATGCGGCCGAGGAAATTGTCGCGGTCGAGCAGCGTCACCAGGAATTTGAATGGGCCATCGACATCGGCGGCGGGCGGCGGAACGTGATCGACGATCTTCTGAAACAACGGCTTCAAATCACCCTCGCGGGCATGCATGTCGAGGCTGGCATAGCCGTTGCGTCCCGAGGCATAAAGCACCGGGAAATCGAGTTGCTCGTCACTGGCATCCAGGCTGACGAACAGGTCGAACACTTCGTCCAGCACTTCCTGCGCGCGGCCATCGGGACGGTCGATCTTGTTGACGACCACGATCGGGCGCAGGCCCAGCGCCAGCGCCTTGCCGGTAACGAATTTGGTCTGCGGCATCGCCCCTTCGGAACTGTCGACCAGCAGGATCACACCATCGACCATCGACAGGATGCGTTCGACCTCGCCGCCGAAATCGGCGTGGCCGGGGGTATCGACGATGTTGATGTGGGTGATGCTGCCATCCGCGCCCGGCCATTCGACCGAGGTGCATTTCGCCAGGATGGTGATGCCGCGTTCTTTTTCCAGATCGTTGGAATCCATGGCGCGTTCTTCGACCCGCTGGTTGTCGCGGAAGGTGCCCGACTGGCGGAACAATTGATCGACCAGCGTGGTCTTGCCGTGGTCGACGTGGGCGATGATGGCGATATTACGTAACGGCAGTGGGGCGGACAGCGGGGCGGACATGAAACGTAGCTTTCAAATTTTGAGACAGCAGCGACCGGGTGGGCAGTTGCTTCAGGGTCGGGCGCGGCGTTGTCGGTAAACATAAGGGGCTGAGCGTCGTATTGCGCCGCAGCATTGCCGCGCCCCTAGCCGAAGCGCGCCGTTTGGGCAAGCTTGGCAGTTCAGGCTTCGTGGCGCGGCGATCCGCGCGGGTGCAGGCAACGCGAGGGATTGAGAAACATCCGCTTTGGGCATAGGGGCCGGGTCACAACTTGGGAGGAAAGGCTGACTTCAGCGCCGCTCCCGATGCATGAGGGTCGGATATGCGTGGGTTTTGGTCGGTGGCCGCAGTGCTGGGGACGGGATTCGCTGTGCCTACGCTGACACCCACGCTGGCCCTGGCGCAAACTGTTGCGCCGTCAGCCGCAGAAGCGGTGCCTGCTGCCGAAGAAGAAGCCGCCCCGGCCAGGGACGAATCCGAAGCTGTCGCCAATGCCACTGGCAATGACATCGTCGTGACCGCGACCAAGCGTGAGCAGGCGCTGCAGAACGTGCCGGTCGCAATCACCGTCACCACTGCCGCCACGATCGAACTGGCCCACATCCGCGACGTCGAGGATTTATCGACGCTCACGCCGTCGCTGCGCGTGATTGATCACCAGAGTTCGGCGCAGACCATCTTTACCATTCGCGGTTTCGGCAATGGTGCCGATAATGTCGGCATCGAGCCTTCCGTCGGCGTGTTCATCGACGGCGTCTATCGCTCGCGCTCGGCGGCGCAGATCGAGGATTTCCCCGATGTCGCCCAGGTCGAAGTCCTGCGCGGCCCGCAATCGACGCTGTTCGGCAAGAATGCTGTGGCGGGCGTCATCAACATCCTGACCGACGAGCCCAAATTCAAGGCAGCGGGCAATGCCGAAATTTCCTATGGCAATGACAACGCCGTGGTGGCGAAAGGCATGATCACCGGGGCGTTGTCCAAAAATATCGCGGTCAGCATCGCCGGCAGTTACGACCGCCGCGATGGCTATGTCCATGATGCGACTACGGGCAAGGATATCAACAACCGCAATCGCTGGTTCCTGCGCGGGCAATTGCTGTATGAACCCAATACCCAGTTGAAAGTGCGGCTGATCGCCGATTATGGCCGCATCAAGGAATTGTGCTGCGCGACGGTCAACCTGCGGTCCTCGGGCGCGACCGCGGCTTTGCGGGCGGTCGGCGGCCAGGTCAATTCGCCCGCCACGCCGTTTTCCAATGTCATTTACGACAATTTCGACCCCACCAACGACATTCGCGATTATGGCGTGTCGGCCCAGGTCGATTATTCGCTGGGCCCACTGACCGTGACCTCGATCACCGCGTGGCGCAAGAATCGCAACATCACCAATGTCGACGCCGATTTCACCAGCGCCGACCTGCTCGGGCGATTTTCCGGCGATGTTTCGATCAGCACCCTGAGCCAGGAATTGCGCGTGGCCACCAATATGGAAGGCTCGATCAATTTCATTGCCGGCGGCTATTACATCCACGAGCGCATCAGCCAGACCGGGCAGACGCTGTATGGCCAGGGCTATCGCCCCTATGCCAACCTGCTGATCCAGGGGGCCAGCGGCGGGGCGCTCAATGTGGCGGCGCTGGAAAACGAGTTCGGCGCATTACAAGGCCATCCGGGGCTGTATTCGGGGCAGTTTTTTGGCGCCGGACAGGGGCTGGCCGAAGCTTATGCGCTGCACGACGATGCCATTTCGGTGTTCGCCCAGGTCGATTTCAAGCCGATCAAGCGCGTGACCCTGACCGCCGGGATCGATTACACCCATGACGGCAAGTATTTTTCCACCAACGTTCATTCCAGCGATGTGTTTTCGGGCATCAACCTGAACGCGATCGGCGCGCTGGCGGTGCGGGCCGGGGCTCCGCAGGCGGTGGCCGCGCAATTGCTGGCGCTTAAGGCGCTGCAAATCTTCCCGCCATTCCTCAATGTCCCCAATGCGGTGGAATCGGGGCGCACCGAAGATGGCGATATTTCATGGACGGCGCGGGCGAACTTCGACGCTACCGACCGCATCAAGCTCTACGCCGACGTCTCCACCGGCTTCAAGGCGAGTTCGATCAATCTGTCGCGTGACAGCCGCCCGGCGTTAAGCGACGCTGCGGCAATCGCGGCGGCAGGGTTGGGCCAAGTTAACCAAAGCTATGGCACGCGCTTTGCGGGGCCGGAACATTCCATGCTTTTTGAAGGCGGCATGAAGGCCCACTGGGGTATCGCCACGCTCAATCTGGCGATTTTCAGGCAGTCGATCAAAGGCTTCCAGTCGAACCTGTTCAATGGCACCGGCTTTGTACTGCTCAACGCGCAAAAGGAATCGGTCAATGGCTTCGAGTTCGAAGGCGTGATCAATCCTGTGGCCGAGCTGACCCTGTCGCAATCGCTGACATATCTGCGGCCGAAATACGACCAGTTCAGCAATTCTTCCTTCGGCGATATATCGGGTTCCACCCCGGCGGGCATCCCGCCACTTTCGTTCACCGCGGCCGCGACCTGGGATCATCCCTTTGCCAATGGCGATCATGGCATCCTGCGCGGCGACTGGCATTACGAATCGCAGACGCAGATTGCCGATGGCCTGCCCAGTGAGATTACCGTCAATCCGGTGAGCGGGGCGGTGGATTATCAGGCCGCGATCGACGCCGCCCGGGCTTTCAAGCGCACCGTGAGCGAGTTCGACGGCTCGCTCACTTATCATTTGCACAGCGGCCTGGAAGTCAGCGTCTGGGGCCGGAACCTGACCGACGATCGCTATATCACGGTGATCTTCAATTCGCCGGCGCAACCGGGATCGGTGTCGGGCTATCCCAATCAGCCAAGGACATATGGTGTGTCGGCGCTGTATAAATTCTGAGGCATCGTGAGGAAAATCTGACGCAAATCCTCCCCTCCGGGGGAGAATTGAAGGGAACCAGATTGTCGGTAGTATGCTAAAGTTCGCGCAATGCCTCGGCGGGGCGGGCACGCAGCAGGGGTAGCGATCCACCCACCGCGAATACCAGCACCAGCAGCAGTCCGCCGCCCAGCACCGCCAGCACGCGCGGCCAGTCGGGCAGGAAGTCGAACGCGAACAGCTTTACCATCACCAGCCAGCCCAGCCCCGATCCCAGCGCCAGCGCCACCCCCGCCAGCACCAGCGCGAGCGCGCCGAATTCGGCCAGTTGCAGCGCCAGCAACTGGCTGCGGCTGGCCCCCAGCACGCGCAGGATGACATTGTCGTAAAGGCGGCTGGCGCGCGCGGCGGCAATCGCGCCCAGCAAGACCGCGATACCCGCCAGCACCGCGACCGAGGCGGCGGCCAGGATAGCGGTGCTCATCTGGTCGAGCAGGGCGCTGGCTGCGCGCAACAAGCTGCCGACTTCGATCACCGAGATCGAGGGAAAGGCACGGGTCAGCCCGCGCAGCAAGGCGCCATGCCCGGTTCTATTGGGATTGGTGTTTTTTCGAGGGAGGGCGATCGTCACGGCCAGCTTATGCGGCGCATCGGCCAGCGTGTTGGGCGAAAACACCAGCACGTAATTAAAGCCGAAACTGTCCCAGTCGATCCGGCGGAAGGCTGCAACGGTGGCGCTGCGTTCCACGCCGAGCAGGCCGATGGTCAGCCGGTCGCCGATGTGCAGCCCGACCGCGTCGGCAAATTTCTGATCGACTGACACCAGCGGCGGCCCGCTGTAGTTTCGCGGCCACCACTGGCCTTCCGTCACCGCGTTACCCTCGGGAACATCGTCGGAATAAGTCAGCCCGCGCTCACCTCTCAGCGCCCAGGCATTGTCGGGAATCGCGGCGAGATCGGCGACGCGGGTCATGTGTGCGGCGGGGCCATAAGCCAGGATCGCGCCGCGCAACGCGGGTACGGCGCGGATGCGGGAAGCTGGCGCCGCGCGCTGAACCAGCGCGGTGAAGGCGGGTAATTGGTCGGGCGCGAGATCGAGCACGAAATAATCGGGCGCGCGTTGCGGTACGCGGGCGGCGATATTGGCAGACAGGCTGGTTTCCACCACCGCCAGCAGGACGAAAGCGGACAGGCCGAAACCGAGCGCTGTGACCAGCCGCCCGGTCTGCGCGCCGGGGCGATAGAGGTTGGCCAATGCCATCCGCAACACCGCGCCGCGTGGTCGTGGCAGGCGCGCGGCCATGTGGCGTATCACCCAGCCCAGCAAGCCAAGCAGCGCGACCAGCCCCGCAGCGCCGCCCAGGAAAGTCGCGGCCATGGCGGGCGATGGGCTGCCGAGCAGCGCCAGCGTCAGGATCGCGCCGATCCCCACCACCACCGGCCGCAGCGCGGTGATCGGCGGCAACCGCGCACCGTCAACGCGGGCGCGAAACAGCGCCATTGCCGGGAAATCGCGGGCAGCAGCCAGAGCCGGAGCCGCAAACACCAGCGCCACCAGCAATCCGTAAGCGGCCGCTCGCGCCAACGCAGCCGGATCCAGCACCAGTCCGCCGTCGATCGGCAGCAGCGTGCCGATGAAATGCGCCAGCAGCGGCATCGCGGCGACCCCGGCAACCAGTCCGGCAGCCGCCCCGACCAGTGCCGCCATGCCGATCTGCAACAGGTAAATGCGGGCGATGTCGCCGCCGGTCGCGCCCAGCACTTTCAGCGTGGCGATGCCGCCGCGCCGCGCCTCCAGATAGCTGGCAGTGCCGCCGCCGATGCCGATGCCCGCGATCAACAGCGCGGCCAGGCCGACCATCACCAGAAAATCGCCGAGGCGGGCGATGAAGTTTTCCGCGCCGGGGGCGGCGTTGTCGCGGGTGCGGATCTGGAGCCCGGCGACCGGAAAGCGCGCCGCCAATTTGGCCGCGACCGCGCCGGCATCGCAGGGCCGCGCGCAGGCGACACGGATCTTGCTGCGGTACATCGCGCCAGGCGCGGTCAGCCCGGCGCGGTCCGGCACATCGGCGGCAACGATCACTGTGGGGCCCAGTGCAAAGCCTTCGCTCAGCCGGTCGGGTTCGTCGGCAATAATGCCGCCGACGCGCAACGGCAATCCGGCCAGTGAGACATTGTCGCCGGGTTTGACGCCGAGGCGTTCGGCGGCGCCCTCCGCCAGCCACGCCTGATCAGCGGCGGGCGCGCCCACCATGCGGCCATCGGCCAGCCGCAACCGGCCCACCATCGGCCAGCGCGCATCGACCGCCTTCAGCTCGACCGGGGCGGTTGCGTCGCCCGCCGATAGCATCGCCTGCATCCGGGTGCCCGTCGAAACCAGGCCATAGACGCGCAGTGCCGCCTGTTCGCCGGCGGCCAGACCGCGTTGCCAGACCTCGGCTTCGACATCGCCGCCCAGGATAGCGCGCCCGCGCGAGGCCAGGCCATGCTGGATCGCCCCGGTCAGCGAGCCGATGGCGGCCAGCGCACCGACCCCCAGGAACAGGCAGATGATCAGCAGCCGCAGCCCGCGAAAGCGCGCCGACAACTCGCGCCGGGCGATGCGCCAGGCGCTGCTCCAGGGAAGGGTCGCCGGGATGGTCACGCGGAAGTCCTTGTTGATCGCGTGATTTAAGAACAAAAACCGGTTCCCACTTTTTGTCATCACGCTCCGGGAAGCGTGTCCGAGAGAATTCGCCCATCTTGCAAGGTGATAACCCGCTCGCAGCGTTCGGCCAGCATCGGGTCATGGGTGATGATGACCAGCGTCGCGCCGGTTTCCGCGCGCCGGGCGAACAGCAAATCGACAATGGCTTGCCCGGTCTCGGCATCGAGGTTTCCGGTGGGCTCGTCGGCAAACAGCAGCGGCGGGCGCGGGGCCAGCGCGCGGGCAATGGCCACCCGCTGCTGCTCGCCCCCCGATAATTGCGCCGGGTAATGCGCCAACCGATGGCCAAGGCCGACCGCTTCAAGCTGTGCGGCGGCAATGGCGGGCGCATCGCCGATCCCGGCGAGTTCGAGCGCGGTCATCACGTTTTCCAGCGCGGTCATCGTCGGCAGCAAGTGAAAGGCTTGCAACACCACGCCGATACGCCCGCGCCGGGCACGCGCCAGCGCATCTTCGTCCAGCCCGATGAAATCGGCCCCGGCTACCGACAGCGAACCGCCCGAAGCCCGCTCCAGCCCGGTCAGCACCGCCATCAGTGAGCTTTTTCCCGAACCAGACGGGCCGAGCATGGCAACAGTCTGGCCTTGTGGTACGGCCAGGTCGATACCCTTGAGAATCGCGACCACGCCGCTGCCCTGGCCAAGGGTGAGGGTCAGGTTGCGGACGGTCAGGATGGGCGGGAGAGGGGTGTTTGATGTGGGGCTTGTCACTGCGTGGGAATGGCATAGGTGGGAGAGGCAGGGCAAGCAGTTTGCCGGATCGGTCGGGCGTGCGGTTGAGTGGCGCGGGAGTTTACGCATGATTTGGCGAATGGTTGCTTTGCTGGTGGTGGCCGCAGGATTGGGCGGCTGTGACAGAAATCCTCAGCCCACTACGCCGAAGACCGGCAATCAGAACATCACCGTATCAGCCCCTTCATCGCCCGAGCCCACTCTGAAAGGTCCCGAGCGGCACGTGCTGGCGCTGGGCGACAGCCTGTTTGCCGGCTATGGACTGCGCCCCGAAGCGGCTTATCCGCAACGGCTGGAAGCGGCATTGCGCGCGCGCGGGCTTAACGTCCGTGTCGCTAACGCGGGGGTTTCGGGCGATACCACTGCCGACGGGCTGGCGCGGCTGGATTTTACCCTGGCCAGCCAGCCGCAACCGCCCGACCTGGTGCTGATCTGCCTGGGCGGAAACGATATGCTTCGCGGGCTTCCTGTGGCCCAGACCCGCGCCAATCTGGCGGCGATCCTGGCGCAATTGCAACAGCGGCACATTCCCGCGCTGTTGATGGGCATGCTGGCCGCGCCCAATCTGGGTAAGGCTTATGATACCGATTTCAACGCGATCTATCCCGTCCTGGCGCGGCAGTATCACGCCGGGCTGGTGCCGTTTTTCCTTGCCGCAGTGATCGCTCGGCCCGATCTGCGCCAGGCCGATCACATGCACCCCACCGCTCCCGGTGTCGATGCCGTGGTCCGGTCGACCGTGGGCGAAGTTTCGGCTTCGTTGTAACGGGAGCGGAACAATGGCGGTTGTTCCTACGTTTTTACATCGGGATCCAGAGATGTTATCGGGTGATTGGCGAGCGCCGGACAGACCGGCTATGGACGACGCTTGCCGATACCGGAATTTGGGCTTTGGTACGGCAGATTGCGAAAAATCCGCTAGCTTTGAACGGTGATGATGAATTTGGAAAACGCAGCCAACCTGGCAAGCTACCGCGACAAGCTGCAACCCGGCGCGGATGCCGATCGCAGGGCGGCCCGCCGCGTCGGGGTGATCGTATTGGGCATGCACCGGTCGGGCAGCAGCGCGATCACCCGCATGCTCAGCCTGCTGGGGTGCAGCCTGCCCAAAACCCTGATGCCGCCCAATGCCGGCAACATGCAGGGGCATTGGGAATCAGATGCCGTTGCCCAATTCAACGACGAAATTCTGGCCCAGGCCGGAACCAGCTGGCATGACTGGCTCCCGGTAAATCCCCGACTGTCCGAAACGCTGATCTGGCCGCAATTGGTCGCGCGGGGTCGCGAGCTCTTGCGTCAGGAATTCGCCGATGCGCCGCTGTTCGTGCTGAAGGATCCCCGCATCTGCAAGCTGGCCGGCCTGTGGAACGAAGTGCTGGCGGCGGAAGGCGTCGATTCCGCTTTCGTCCTGACGCTACGCAATCCGATCGAAGTTGCGCGATCGCTCAGCGCGCGCGATGGCATTGACGAGCATTCCGGCCTGCTGATCTGGCTGCGCCATGTCCTGGCGGCAGAGGCGGCAAGCCGGGGCCGCCATCGCGTCTTCACCGATTACAGCACTTTGCTCAATAATTGGGAGGCGCTTGCGGACAAGGCAGCGGACCAGCTCGGCGTGGTCTGGCCGCGAGTTTCGGTGCTCAGCGCCGAGGAGATTTCGCAATTTCTGACCCCCGATCTGCGGCATCACTTCAGCGAAACTGCGGAGGTAACTGGCAACTCATCGGTGTCACCGTGGATCGCCAAGACTTACGAAGTGCTGGCCGGTTGGGCGCAACACGGCGAATCAGCGGCCGATTATCCCGTGCTCGATGGGATCATGCGTGCGTTCGACAAAGCGGGAGTGGCTTTCGCCCGCCCGCTGCGAAACGCCGCCCTGGCAGAACAGCGCGCGGCCCAGATCGAGGCTGAGCGAGCGACGCTGGCGCAGGATCGCGACCACCTGGCCCAGCGCCTGGGCCAGGTTGAGGCGGAGATCGTCGCGACTGGCGAACAACGTGATGCGATAGCCGGAGAACGCGACCACCTTGCCCAGCGGCTGGGGGAAGTCGAAGCCGGGTTGACGGCTGCCGCAAGCGAACGCGACGCGATTCTGCAGGACCGCGATACATTATCAGGGGAGCGCGACGCGCTCGTCAGCGAGCGCGACGAACTCGCCGGGCGCCTGCGTGAGACCCAGTCTCAACTGGATCTCGCCGCCGATGAACGCGATACGCGAACCGCAGAGCGCGATGGCCTCGCAGGCGACCTGGCCATGCTGGCAGAAGAGCGTGCCAAGCTGGCGTGGTACCTGGGGGAGGTCGAGGCCGATCTTGGCCGGGTCGCTGCCGAGCGCGACGCGCGGACGGCGGAGCGGGACTTGTTCAGCGGCGAGCGTAGCGCGCTGGTAGAAGAACGCGCCGCACTGGCCGAGGAACGCGACAAGCTCGCCTGGCGACTGGGCGAGGTCGAGGCCGATCTTGTCCGCGCTGTTGCCGAGCGCGACTGGTTCGGCGGTGAGCGTGCGGCGCTGGCCGATGAGCGCGACAAGGCCCAATGGCGCCTGG
>JALYHR010000031.1 GCA_030776465.1 Pseudomonadota bacterium | reverse complement strand
AAAATCTTCTGTCCTAATTTCGCTTCAGGAGAAGACATTTTCGACTTGCGGCAGGTCGATAGGCAGACGGGCAGCATGGTCATCGTGCGTCCCGATCAATATGTAGCGCACGTATTACCCCTGAACGCGCATGAAGAGCTATCTGGTTTTTTCGATAAATTCATGCTCGATCAGCACAATCTCGTACGAACGGTGATCTGAGTTATAAAGCGCAAAATCATTCACGTTTGATTTTGCGATTGCTTTCGGTGGCATGACGACCTGGATGCCGCGCTTTTGAAGGCTCTCGATGTAGCTGTCGGCATCATAGCCCTTATCGCCGCTTCGTATTCGGACTCGGTTATGAGCACCGCTCAATGAAGGGCTCGCACGTTTAAACGCTGTTTTCAGATTGCGGACAACCGCGACAATGTTGGAAACGAAGCAGTTTTCCCCTTTTCAGGGGCCATTGAGGCAGCCATAAACTAGTGCTTGACCAATCATTGGTTAGCATCTTATATTTATATCATCGACCTCGTGTCGAACAAAAAAATCAAAAGGAGAGAGGAAAATGCACATTTTTGGCATGGCCGAGAGAACGTTCGGCAACGGGCTACTGATAGGAACAGCAACGTTGGTGATGGGGGTCGCGCTGGCTGGAGTCAGCGAGTCGGCACTCGGTCAAGCGGCTGGACCGCCGCCCACCACGGCCCCAACCCTCGTAGCTCCCAAAACATCCGGGCTGGAAGAGATCGTCGTTACTGCCCAGCGCAGAACCGAGAACCTCCAGAAGGTACCGATTTCCGCGACCGTGCTCAACTCTGCTCGTTTGCGAGCCGAGGGCGTTACGGATCTGCAGAGCCTGACCTCGCAGGTCGCAGGATTATCCATCGCCCCGCCCGCGAGCGGCCAAACATATATAAACATCCGCGGCGTCGGTCAGCAACAGACTGCGTCAACTGTGAGTGACGGCGTCGCTTTCTATGTCGACGGTGTCTTCATACCGATTCAGCGCACTTATGTCGATGCGATCTACGATATTGGCAGTATCGAAGTGTTGCGGGGTCCCCAGGGAACGCTTGTTGGCCAGAATTCAACGGGCGGTGCCATCTTGATAAACACGAAGGGGCCCGAGTTTGGCGCTATAGGAGGGCACTTCGATCAGACGCTCGGCAACTATTCTGAACGACGTTCCGAAGGTGCTTTAAACCTGCCGATTTCAGACCAATTCGCCGCACGGGTTGCTTTTGTAACCGAGCGGAGATCCAGTTTTACGACGAACCTTGGCGGGGCTTCCGGTTTCACAGGCCGTACGAATTTCAACCAGCCCGGGAATGTGGACACCTCCTCCGTCCGCCTCCAACTCGCGTATCGTCCAAGCACCAAGTTGAGGCTCGACATGCGATATGAAACCTTTGTCCGCAAGGATGACGGGCCCGCGATAAAACCTTTGGAATACTCGATCGCTACCACCTCTAATTATTACGATCCAGTAAGTGCTGGGCTGCAGAATTCTCCGTTTACTATAGATACCGACAAGGCCCAGTATACGGACATAAGCGGTCAACGCGCTTCGCTTTCCGCTAACTGGGACGCCACCTCGTTCATGAAAATTCGATCAGTCAGCGCCTACCAAGAGGGTCGTGCACGGGACGCGCTCGACGTCGACCTTGGTTTGGCGCCTGGCAATGCGCAGTTGGAACGCACCGTCCGATCGAAAGTGTACACCCAAGAAATTAACCTTATTTCAACTAGCAGCGGCCCACTTCGATGGGTTGTTGGAGCGTTCTATCTGCATACGGAATTTCCTACGCAGGCGCTTTTTACTACGGCAGCTGCTGTAACCGACCCGTATGGCGCACGCTCTACTGCGGCTCAATTACTGCAAGTACCAAAACACACTGGCAAGGCGATATTCGCTCAGGTGAGCTACAAGCTATTGGACTCGCTTACACTGACTGCAGGCGGACGCTACACCAAGGACGTTTCGACATTAAGTGACACCTTTCCCATCTCAAATTACTTAGTTACCAAATCAACCCAACCCACCTGGCGGGGCGCAATCGATTGGCAGGCCAACGATAATGTTTTATTGTATGCCTCGGTAGCGACTGGCTATAAGGCGGGTGGTGAAAATACCGTGGGTTTAGCATTTAATCCTGAGACTAACACGGTTGAGGAAGTCGGTATCAAGACGACGCTCTTCGATAGACATCTTAGAATCAACCTGGACGCCTTCGATTCGCAATACAAAAATATCCAAGTCAACGTGTTCAAGCAGCTGGTGCCCGGTGGGCCCTTAGGCAACGTGATACAGAATGCCGCCTCGGCGAAGATTACTGGTGGTGAGTTCGAGGCTACCGGCACGTTCGGGGATCTTGGGTTCAATTTTAACGCAGCATATCTCGATGCGAGGAATTCGAAGCAATTCACGCTTTTGAGAACTCCAATTGCGGTCGGCCAGCGGCTTGCGTATGCGCCTACCTGGACAATTAATGGAGGCATCGACTACACCATACACGTTGGAGAGGGCCGTATTGTCTCAAGGGCGTCTTACAATTATGTTGGTAAGCAGGAGACAGACCTGCGCGCGCTACCGTTCACTCAGCTTCCCAAGCGTAGCTCTCTGGACCTTCGGCTCACCTATTATGCGCCGCACAATTGGTCACTTGAGGGTTACGTCACCAACGTGGCAAACAGAGTTAACGTCGCCGCGGTGTATCAGAACCCGCTCGGCGGACCCGTTGGCTATAGCTACGCGCCACCTCGCCAATTCGGTGGCCGCTTCAGCTATAATTTCTGAAAGCAACAATGACGGCGTTTGTATGCCCGTTCCTTGCTGCCCATGGACCGGCTCGCTGCAAAGCGGGCCGGCCCCAGAAATAAGCCTTCACAATCCGATCTATCGATCTACGATCGCACGGAAACCCTCGATCCAAGGTCGTCCGCTGGCGATTCTATGGTGTCGCCGGAATGAACGCGGTCGACCCGCCTCTGGCCTATGCAACGTCGGCAATCGCACTTAGTTAATTGCTCCTGTAATAGGCTTTCCAAGAAACCAATTGGGTCGAACACATAATGGTACCAATATTGCCTCTGTCGCCGGTAAACGCCACCCTCGATGAAGTGCCAGCTGGGCGCGACCCTTATGAGGGACAAACTTTTCGGCAGTGGTGGTTGGTGACGACGTTGACGACCACGCTCACCATGGCCGTGATTGACCGGACAATTTTGTCGCTTCTGTTTGATTCGATCAGAACGGACCTGGGCTTGAGCGATAGCCAGATGGCATTGGTGATAGGCACGGCTTTTGCGCTCTCCTCTTCGCTTTTCATCCTTCCAGCAGGCTATCTGACGGATCGTATTAGCCGACGCAGGATGATCGCAGCGGCATCTCTGATCTGGTCGGTGATGACCGCCACATGCGGTTTGGCGGGCGGGTTCGGGCAGTTACTGCTGGCCCGCACGGGGGTAGGTTCAGCCGAGGCCGTGATCAATCCTGGGGCGTTTTCCATGTTGAGGGCTGCGTTGCCACCGCAACGCAGGGGGCGCGGCTTTGCGATATACGCGTCGGGAATCCCGCTGGGGGGTGGGCTGGGGCTAGTTCTTGGCGCGGGGCTTTTGCACCTCATAAGTCAGCATGGAATAGCATACGATGTTCCCGGCATCGGCCTGTTGAAACCTTGGCGTCTGGTTATGTTGTTTCTAGGGCTTATCGGGCTTCCCATAACTTTGATTATGCTGACGGTTCACGAGCCACGGCGCGGAGGTCATTCGTCTATTAGCGACGGAAATTGGCTAGCGACCTTCCAACATTTGGGTCGACGCTGGAAATTATTCGTTCCGCTGTTCATATTCGTCGTATTTGGCTCAATGCACATTAACGCATACCAAGCATTCATGGCCACTATACCGGTGCGCCGATGGGGGCTCGCGATGACAGTCGTCGGCCGCACGATAGGATTACTAGCCCTGGTGGGCGCGCCATTGGGTCTCTGGTCAACAGGGATCGCTATGGACTTCCTTACCCGACGCATGGGGCCAAGTGGTCCCGTAATCCTCGCCATCATGACAGGGGTCATTACGTTTGGCGTGTCGGTCGCAACCGTCCTGGCAGCGACGCCTGCGCAGTATTTCGTTACCCTATTCGTGCTGTTTTTTATAGGGGGTTCCAGCTTCGCCATTGCAGGAAATATCCTGGTGAGCATGACTCCAGAGAACATCGTCGGAAAAACGGCGGCTGTGCAGTTGCTCCTCTCGGGTCTCATTGGCAACGGCCTGGGCCCTGCACTCGTCGGCGTAATATCGGACCACCTATCAGCCGGTAAAGGTAGGGCAGGCCTGTCCACAGCGTTGGGGTCTGTCGGCAGTGTATTTTCACTTCTGGCGCTGAGTGGCGCCTGCCTATTGCTTCTCGCGCTTCGCGAGAAATCATTCGCTCCATCAAAGGTTTCCGAATGATGGCCTGTAACCGCTCGTCCGAGCCATAGAGAACCTTGTTATGGGGGCGTGACCTCTAGGCGCTGAGGAAATCGATGTGGATGCGGTTGAACAGGTCCGCATCCTCGAATTGGGGCCAGTGACCGCATTGGTTCATTACCACAAACTGCGCGCCGGGAATCATGTCGGCGATCTGTTGGCCTTCCTGCGGCGTGGCGGTCGGATCGTGCGAGGTCCACACCACCAGCGCTGGCGCGTTGATCGAGCGATACTGCGCCTCGGTGATCATGTTGGGCCGGCGAATGTCCATGTCTTGCAGGCACATGATCCGTGCCATCGTCGCGGCAAAGCCGGGTTGGGCATAGATCCGCCGACGGGTTTCGATCATGTCGTCGGAAACGACCGACTTGTCGCACATCAGAAATTCGATGCGGTCGCGGATTCTGGACCAGCTCGGGTCCGTCGCGGCGGCGTTGGACAACGATTTCAGCCGCGCCATCACTTCGGGGTGTGCTGTCCAGCCGCCCGACGTGTTGAGCACGAGCTTTTCCACCACTTCGGGATGATGCACCGCGAGCCAGGTGGTAACCCAGCCGCCAAGCGATTCCCCCGTGAACATGGCGCTGGTGCGGCCCAGTGCCTTGAGCACCGCCAGCACATGGGCGGCATAGTCGCTGATCAGATAGTCGATCGCGGGTTTGTCGGTCCAGCCATGCCCTAGCATGTCGATCGCCACGAACCAGAAATGGTCACCATGTGGGCCAAAATTGCGCGAATAGGCTTCGGCGTAGCCACCCGCGCCGTGTAGCGCAAGGACAAGCGGTTTCGTGGGATCGCCCGAAGCGATATAGCGTGTGCGGATCCCGTCGGCATCGAGGTAGCCCTGCGAGAAGGCTACGCCGGCAAGGTCCGACCATACGCTGTGGAATGTGCCGACAGGTTCAGCGGTCATTGAATTCTCCTTAAAATCACGAAAGATCAATCGAACAAGTGTGGCCCGAAATGGGGTGCGTAATGCTCTGTTCCACCGTGCGATGCCCCGAGAACCGCATCGAGAGCCTGCTGCAACAAGTGCTGCGCTGCCAGGGCGGTGTCAGGTGCGGCGAATTGGCGCCAGGCGATATGACCGTCGGGGCGGACCAGCAGGACACCGTCTTCGGCGATTTCCATCACTTCGCGCCAATCGCAGTAGAGATCCTGGTTGTCAGGCGTACCGATTACCACGGTGCGCAGGAACGGCCGGCCGATCGCCTCCGCTGCCTTTTCCCAGACCGTCCCGGCAAGCCCGGTCAGCACTGTAAACTTGCCCTTGCCGACCACGTCCAGCGTCGAGATGCGCTGACCGGTGCTGCCGACTAGCCATGCGTGGGGCAGATTGGCCCCTGGGCGGGTGGTCGGCTGGACGTAAAGCACCGCGTCGCGGGCAAAGGCTTCGGGTGCGCTATCCGCATCGGCCAAGACCGCGTCAGAATCATAGCGCTGGTTCATTTCCAGCCCCTCGGCGTTGAATTCGGTTTCTTTCAAGCGGATCGCTGCCAGCAAGGCGTTGCGCCGCGACTGACCTTCCTGGCCTGGCTGCTTCAAAAGGGCGACGCCCGCCCGCACCGGGTTTTCGGCACCCGCCACGCGAAAACAGGCGTTGAGCGGTGCATAATCGAGGCGTGACTCGTTCGCGCGCAACACGATCTGCTTGCCGACCGGCGCGCGCTCTGCGGAATACGTGTCCAACAGCCTGGTTCCGCTAAAGCCATGAACGGCATAGGCCAGCTTCCACGCCAGGTTGAACGCATCCTGGACGCACGTGTTCAGGCCCAGGCCGCTAGAGGGGGGGTGCCGGTGCACGGCATCACCGCCGCAAAACACACGCCCCGACGAATATTGCGTCGCATAGGCCTGATTGACGTACCAGATCGAGGTGTTGATCAGTTTCGGCTCGATTTGCGGATCGCCGATCATTGTCTTGATGCGGGCGCTGACAAATTCCGGCGAGGTGTCCGGTTCGCCTTTCGAAATATCAAAGCCCCAGCCGGCAATCCACCGGGTCCAGGGAACTACTGCGCGCAACAGGCCCATACCAATTTCGCCAAAACTGGTATCGGTGCTGACAATCCAGTTGAGGATGCTGGGGCGATGCGCCACGTACCGGGACAAGTCGGCTTCGAATATGGTGTAGACTGTGCCTGCGCGCGCCAGATGGCCTTCGATGGCCAGGCCAAGCTGATCGACGATGGAGGATCGGGCGCCGTCGCCCCCGACCAGAAACCGTGCCCTTCTGGTGTACTCGCGCCCGGTGATGCGTTCGCGCAATTGCACGGTAACGCCGTCCGCGTCTTCCACGAAGTCGAGGTATTCGGTATTGAACGTAAAGGTTGCCCCCCGTTCTGCGGCATTCTTGAGCAGGATCGGTTCGAGCCTGGGCTGAATGATATCGACCATACCGCAAGGACTCGCCTGCAGGTAATCGCCCTTGCGCTTGTCGCCGGTGCCCCATGTCCGCTGCCTGACAATCTCTTCGCCAGCAAAGCTGGTGGTGTAGAGCGTATCGCCCATCAAGTCCCATGGCGTCGCCTGTTCGAGAACCTGGTCCTCGATGCCAAGGTCGCGGAACACTTCCATGGCCCGTTGGTTGGTGATGTGCGCGCGGGGCGTATGCGACAGCCAGTTCCACAGCGAAACCACCTCGGCCCGAATACCGTACGTCGCCAAGGCCAGCGCTGTGGTCAGGCCGGTCGGCCCGGCGCCGACGATCAAAACATCGGTATCGAAGTGATTCTGCGCCATCTAGTCCAGCATTCCTCTTTCCCGATTCCAGTACGCCCGATGGAGGTCTGGGGCAGCACCACCGAACATGTCCTGACCCTAAGGTTCGCCTGCTGGTGCAGCGCCATCGGCTTGGGCATACGCGCCGCTCACAATCATTTCCAGGGTGCGATAGGGTGGATTGAATGCATCAATCATATCCGCGTCCGTGCCGCGTTTGAACACGCCGCGTGGATTTGAAAACTCCCGGAATCCTTCGATTCCGTGGTGCCTGCCCATGCCACTGTTGCCAACCCCTCCGAACGGCAGAGGTGCAAGCGCGCCGTGCAGAACGGCAACATTGACGCCAACACCGCCACTATGGGTGTTGTGTATGACGTATTCGGCAACGCTGTCCTGTTCGGTATAGATGTAGAGGGCGAGTGGTCGCTCGCCACTGTTGATCCGGCCCAGCAGATTCTCCAGGTTGTCATAAGGGATCACCGGCAGAATTGGGCCAAAGATCTCTTCCTGCATGAGCGCCAGATTGTCGGCAGGCTCTACGACGAGTGTGAGCGGCATCTGACGTGTGCCCATGTATGGGGCCGCACCCGCTTCGGGTTGGATTACCCGGCAACCGGCTTGGCGCGCCTGTTCGAGCATGCGTTCCAGCCGCGCGAAATGCCGTTGGGCAATTATGGCGGTGCAATCCACTCCACCGACATGGTCCGGCGTGACTTCACGCAGATGCTGCTCCGCCAGATCGAGGAATTTGTCCATGAGATTGCGAGGAACAAAGACATGGTCCGGCGCCACACAGACCTGGCCGCTCTTGAGCATTTTCATCCCGAGCACATTGGCGACAGAGCGCGGCGTTACTGCGTCAGGTGCAAGAATGGCGGGAGACTTCCCGCCCAGTTCCAACGTAACCGGCACCAGGTTTTCCGCTGCCGCGCGCATGACGCTTTTTCCGATGGCCGAGGAGCCCGTGTACATCAAATGATCCCAGCCCAGCGTCGGAAAGGCTTTGGCGAGATCAACACCGCCATTGGACACCCAAACCAGGTCAGGCTCAAAGGCTTCTTCGATCATGCGAGCCATCAGTGCGCCACATGCCGGGCTGAGATCGGACGGCTTCAGGATGACGCGGTTACCCGCCGCCAACATGTCGATCACCGGACCAAAGGCAATGTCAAAGGGGAAGTTCCACGGCACCATGTTGCCGATCACCCCTTTGGGTTCTTGTCTGACACTGGCTTGGGCCGAACCCCACAAGCCAGGATCGATCGGGCGCGGATCAACGGCCATCCACTGCTGTAATTGGCTGATCGTATAGGCCGCGCGACCCGCAATCCCCAGAATCTCGATCAGGTCTGCGATGGCATGTGGGTGCCAGCCAAAGTCCGCGCACAGCGCCGCCTTCATTTCGTCGCGGTATTTCAGCACAACCGCGACCAGCGTATTGATCCGTGCCACACGCGTGGCAAAGTCGGGATGAGGATCTTTCAGAAAGGCTGCCTTCTGCAATGAAAAGACGCGACGCAGTTCTGCGAGATTTTCAGTGTCATCCGCAATGACTTCACGTTCAATCACAGACATGGCAGGAACCCTCTTTTGCCTCATGGGCGTTGGAAAGGCCGACGTTTTTGTCGGCGTTGTGCCGCGACGCATCCAGATCAAAATTTGACGCAATGACCTTCAGTTTGCAGGCGCGCTGAGCGGACTGCCAGCGCCTGCAAGCACTCAGATCATTGGATTGGTGTGCAAGGGGCTGGGCTTGGCTTCGTTTTTGATGCTCCAGTGTTCGACAATCAAGCCATCATCGACGCGCCACAGATCCCAAAGCGCGTGGGCTACGCCGCCGACCGAGCCCTGCGAAGCGGTAAGGACAAAATTGCCTTCGGCCAGCACATGGCGGACATCCCAGTAGACTATCTGTTGAGCGAACCATTGCTGATAGTTGAAATAGCTGACAAATGCATCGGCCCCGTCTGTCATCCCGGCACTGTGCTGGATAAGATTTTCGCTTACATACGTACCGATCTCGGAGAAATCACCAAGCACCAGGCACCGCTTGGCAAACCGCGTCACGAGCTGGCGGTTGTCCTCGGTCTGGTCCAGATCGGTGATCTCGAACGATCCGTCGAACACCGTCCGACCGGCTGGGTTCGGACCCTCAACGGGGGTGAAAATGTCCCAATGTTCGACGATCTTGCCGTCTTCCATCCGATACATATCGAAGAATCCGACCGGCACGGGCAGAAGGCCGGTGACACGTTCGATAAAAAACACCTTGTCACCGTCGGCAAGCGCGTGGAGAATTTCGGTTGTTGCCTGCGGGACCATGGCCTCCTTGAACACGCGCAGCGCGGGCAAGCCATTGGCCAGATTGGGATTATGCTGGATATAGTAATCCCCCCAATAGCGATCCAGGGAACTGAAATCCTTGTCGATCAGCAATTCATTCTGGGCGCGAAGGGCCATTTCCTTGTTCGACTTGGTGAGCGTTTGCAGCGTTTTGATGGGTGCATTCATGAGGAAGCTCCTTGCGATGGGCAGAAAATTTACCAGTCGCGTTTGTCCGGGGGGACGGTTGTGATACTGGCAGGTCACATGGCGGGCTATGACGCGTTTGCCGGAGAAGAGGCGTCGGGACTGTTTGCAATCGGCAAAGCGAGGTGTGCGGCTAGCGCTTGCACAAGATTGTCCGCGGCATCCGAGCCTTTGCCGGCGCCAAAGACATAGAAGTCAGGTCGAACCAACACGGTATCGGCGTCTAGATTGTCGAACCAGCGGCCATAGGTCGCTTCTACATCGTCTGCCCCGCCTTGGGTGCCGATGCCGATGGTTATACCCCCCAGCTTCTGGAATAGCGCAGCGGATTGCGGTGACAGAGCTGGCAGTGGGTCCGCTCTGCGTGAAATGAGCACAAAGCCTGTGCCGATAACATCATCGAAGTGACCGAGCTTGCCAGCGTACGTGACCTTGCCGCCCACCGCCAATGTGCCGCCATGCCGGTCGACAAGGTTCATGCCTGGCCCGAGGCGCGGCAGGATTGCAGAAGATGGCGGGGTTGCCCCGACTGCGCGTGCCGCCTTCATTCCGACGTCGCGCTCTTCAGCGGCGATGGGGTCGAGCACGCATATCACGTTGCCCAGCTCGATTGCGTTCAAAATCCAGGCCTGCGCGTGCTGTTTGCGCTCGCTTTCGTAGCTGTCGAGCAGGGTCGAGCCAGCGATTCCCCTGAGCGTCAGATCAAGCCGCCACGCGAGTGCGGCGGCGTCGCGAAAGCCGGCACACAGACCTTGTCCTGCGAACGGCGGGGTAAGGTGCGCGGCATCCCCGGCAATCAGGACCCTGCCATTCCGCCACCGATCCGCAATAGCACCCCGGAAGGTATAGACCGCGTGGCGTTCGAGAACGGCATTATCAGGGGTTACGCCCCAGGGCCTCAATAAATCCCATGCCCGGTCGGCATGATTGAGCTGTTCCAGCGTTTCGCCGGCAAGCGCCATGAATTCCCAGCGTCTACGACCCGGCCCACCAGAAACGACAGTGGTTGGTCGCGCCGGGTCGCAAACTTGCAGCATCAGATCATCATCCAGGGGAAGGGTCGTGCCAACCCTCATCTGGATATCGACCACCAGCCAATCGGCCGCAAAGCCCAGATCCTGTAAAGTGCTGCCAATCGCCTGGCGGATCACGCTGTTGGCCCCATCGGCGCCGATCAGCCAGCGCCCGCGCAAGGTGCAAGGCGTGCCCGACGCCGATTGCCCGGTCAGAGTCACCCCGTCGTCGTCCTGCGTAAAGCCGTCGACTTCAACGCCGCGATGTATCGTAATCGATGGGTGAGCCTGTGCGGACGCGTTGAGCACCGCTTCCAGTTGCGGCTGACTGAACAGATAGCTGGCCGCAAAACCGCTGATGCTGGCGGACCCGGACCAGTTCAGCTCAAACAGCAATTCATTGTGCTGATTGCGCCATTGATAGATCCCGGGCATTGCCACGAGCGGACCGATCACCTCGGTGAGGCCGAGCAGGTTAAGGATTCGTGCCACTTCGTGGTCAAATGCAACGGCACGCGGCAGGGGGTAAATGTCCTGATGCCGGTCCACAATCGCGACGGTGTGTCCGAGACGGGCGAGCAGCAACGCAGTTGCAAGGCCGGTGGGACCGCAACCGTTGATCACGACGTCATGGATTGCCGGCACCCTATTTCCCTTTCCGACATCCTGCGGCTTCCGCTGGTGCCATCGTTTTCAAAAGTGCGATCAGCAAAGACCAGTCGCATTTTCGAACTCTATGGTCATTTATGACCCGGCGGTCAATTAATTTCTTGCTGGCCTGGCTTCAGGCACGAGTCGACTTCACAAAACGCGCATCGCTCGCCGGTCGCAAGAGTTGGTGGCAGTCCACAAAGGTCTCTCTCGGCCTGAATCCGGTGAGGACCGATCTGAATGGGGCAAGTCTTGACCCTATTGCCACAGCGCGTGCAGCGCCGGTAGCAGGTGATCGCGGTGCTGCTCCGGAATGCGCAGTAGCAATTCGGCCTCGAAACTTGCGCTGATCGCGCTGACCTCGTCCAGCCGCTTCAGCCCCTCGTCGGTCAGCACGATCGACTGCGACTTGCGGTCGATCGGCACGCGCCTGATCAGCGCCGCCTGTTCGAGCCGGGCCAGCAAGGGCACCATATTGGCGCGCTGGATGTCGAGCACCTTGCCAATTTCGGCTGAAGTCATGTCGCTGCGCGCGCCAATCAGCTGCAGCACCGAAGCATCGGAGATACGCAGGTCGATCGTCGCAAACCGCCCGGCGAGCTGGCCCATCATCGCAGAAGCGGCGCGGCGCAGCGCATACCCCGGCAGACTGGCGAGGGGGTCGTCGCAACGATCGGGTGGCAAGGCGGTCTCCATATCACTATTGACTATAGCAATAATTTAGCTATGTACCATAGCCAAATAACCGAATTCACAGGAGATTGCCATGACCGGGCGCGCCGAAGCCGATACCGTTGCCCTGACTATCGCCGATGGCATTGCCTGGTTGCGCTTCAACCGCCCGGAAAAGCGCAATTGCATGAGTCCCAGCCTGAATCGGCAGATGAAAAAGGTGCTGGAGGAGATCGAATTTCGCGACGATGTCGGCGTGCTGGTGCTCACTGGCGAGGGGGTGGCCTGGTCCGCCGGGATGGACCTCAAGGAGTATTTCCGCGAATCCGAGGCCGAAGGTCTCCACGCCGTTCGCCGCAGCCAGCGAGAGGCCTATGCCTGGTGGGAGCGGCTGCGCTGGTATGAAAAGCCGACCATCGCCATGGTCAACGGCTGGTGCTTTGGTGGCGCCTATGGCCCGCTTTATGCCTGCGATATCGCCATTGCCGCCGATGACGCGCAGTTCGGTCTGTCGGAGATCAACTGGGGCATTCTGCCTGGCGGTGGGGCCAGCAAGGTTGCCGCCAACCTGATGCCGTTGCGCAAGGCGATGTACCACGCAATGATGGGTGAGAACCTGACCGGCATCCAGGCCGCTGAACAGGGCCTGGTTACCGAGGCGGTGCCCGCCGACCGTCTGGAAGCGCGGGTGCGCGAGATTGCCACGGCTCTGCTCAAGAAAGATGGCCAAGCCCTGCGCGCCACCAAATGGGCGATCCGGCGAATGATCGAGCTGACCTATGACAACGCCGAAGATTACCTGATCCGCTCTCAGGAGGCGCTGCACAGCTTTGGCGGAGTAGAGGCCCGTAAAGAAGCGACCCGGCAATTCCTTGACGAGAAGAGTTTCAAGCCGGGGCTGGGCGCCTTCGATACCAGCAAAATCAAGGTTTGAGCGCGGCGCATCGTCATGCGTGCGACGTACCCTTCCGCCAATGTTGCCTTGCTGGCGGCGCATATCGAGGCCAGCGCCGGGATCGATGACGTTCGCGCGCTGTTGCCCAGCTTTGCCGACGCTACGCCAGAGACGACCGTGGCGATCCTTGCGGAAGCGGTGCGGTTTGGCGATGGCGTGCTGGCCCCCTTGAACGTCAGCATGGATGGCGTGGGGGCGGTGCTGCAAGCGGGTCGGGTGCGCACTGCGCCGGGTCACAGGCAGGCCTGGGCGGAATTTGTCGCTGCCGGTTGGCCGTCGCTCGATCATTCGGTCAGCTATGGCGGGCAACAATTGCCGCTGGCGCTGGGGGCCCTTGTGCAGGAGCAGTTCGACCGGGCCTGTCCGGCGTTCGGCATGCTACCGGTCCCCCAACGGTCGGCGGCCCGGCTGATCGCCGCCTTTGGTGATCCATCGCAAATGGCCGAATGGCTGGCAGGGCTCGCTGCCGGTACGATCGGCGCCACGATCTGCATGTCGGAGTCGGGTGCTGGCAGCGATGCCCTGCAGATCGGCACGCGGGCCCGGCAGGATCAGGCTGGCGTGTGGCGGGTGACCGGGGAAAAATGCTGGATCAGCTTTGGCGATCATGACCTGACCGACCGCATTCTCCATTGCGTGCTGGCGCGCAGCGAAGCGCCAGGCGATGCGCCGCAGATCAGCCTGTTCCTGGTGGAAGGCGGTGCGGCGCAACCGGAAGCGGTGATCCTGCGCCGGATCGAGGCGAAGCTGGGCCTGCACGGCTCGCCCACCTGCAGCTTGGGTTTCGAGGGCGCGCGCGGGCAGTTGCTGGGCACGCCGGGGCGCGGGTTGCAGCAGATGTTCGTGATGATTACCCAGATGCGGCTGGCGGTGGGCTCACTGGGGCTGGGGATTGCAGCGGGTTGCACGGATACCGCGCTCGCCTATGCGCAGGAGCGTCGTCAGGGCGGCCCGATCGGCCATCCCGTGCCGATCAGCACCCATCGCGATGTGCAGCGGCAGCTGATGGAAATGGTATCGCGCACCGAAATCCTGCGCGGCGTTCTCGTCAACACCGCCAACCAGGCGGATATCGCCCTGCACGCAACCGACCCCGCGATCCGCGCGGACGCCGCCGCGCTGACACAATGGCTCTTGCCGATCGTTAAAACTATGGGCGCCGAGACCGGCTTCGACACTGCCAGCGCCGCGCTGCAGGTTCTGGGCGGGGCGGGCTACGCGCGCGACTGGCCTATCGAGCAGGCCTTGCGGGATTCGCGCGTGCTCGCGGTGTTCGAAGGTACTTCGGGGATCCAGGCGCTTGATCTGGTCCATCGCCGGGTACTGCGCGATTCCACCGGATTGCAGGCATTTCTTGGCGTGGCCCGTGCCGCTGACGCGGATGGCCGGCTGTGTACGTGTCTTGCCCTGCTGGAGGATGGCGCGGCGCAATTGCGGGCGATGGACCGGCTGTCCGGTGACGTGGAGACCGGAGCGAGCGCATTCCTGAGTCTGGCGATCCTTGCTGCCGGGGGCTGGGTTGCCAGCCGCTTTGCGACACTCGACGAAACGCTTCCCGGCCATTCGCGCATGACAGCGGCTGCAAACTGGTGGCTTGACCACATTGATCAGCGTGCCCGGTTGTTTCATGCCGAGACCTTGGTCGGGGCCGCCAGCTTGAACAATTTTCAGGCGGTAGCCGGGGATGCATAGCCAGAATGACACAAGATATCGGGCGCTGACCAAAATCAAGCTGGTTTATGCTGTTGGCCTGACATGCGCCAACACACCTGTGATCATCGTCAGGACAATGGCATGGCTATGGCGGTACGCACGAAGAACAATCCGGCTGAATTCGACACGTCAAACAGCGCATCCACGAGCGCGGCCCTGGTTACGGCAATCCGGCGAGAATTGATTGATCCCTTGTCGGTCACTTCGCCCTGATCGATGGACAAATCAGACGCGATGATTGCAACACGATCGACCCGCTCCGAGCTGCCTTTGGCGGGGATGGCATCAAGCGTTGCCTGAAATTGTGCGCCGAGTGCTGGATGAAGCGTCTGCCTGTCGCCATCATCAAAATCGCGCTCCATTTGTGTCAGGTCCGGGATAAGCAGTGCCCCCAGAGTTTCGCGATCCGCACCGACGACGACGACATCGCGCACATAAGGCGCGAATGCTGCCATCAATCTGGACTTTATCGCTGCGACATTTACCCAGGTTCCGCTGCTGAGTTTGAAATCCTCGGCGATCCGGCCATCGAACGCGAGGCCACGGTCAGGATCGGAAGGGTCTACCCAATGGACCGCGTCACCGATCTTGTAGAAGCCTTCTTCGTCGAAGCAGGTCGCGGTGAGATCGGATTGCCGGTGGTATCCGGGCATGACATTCGGACCGCGCAGCCGTAATTCCAGTTTTTCGCCGCTCGGCACCAGCTTTGCCTCTACCCCCGGTATAGGCAGCCCGATTTCGCCGGGGCCTTGTGCAATATGGGTCGAAGCAATCGCTGCCGGTGCAGTCTCGGTAGAGCCAAGGCTGGTCAGGATGGGTACGCTGCGTCCGGTTGTCCGAACGCTTGAGGCGACCAACGCATCCCACAGCTTGTGGTCAAGCGATGCGCCCGAATAGAACATGAAATTGAGGTTGCGAAAAAAGCACTCCGCCAGCACCGGGTCGGCATCCAGATGGCGGACCAAGTCGGCATAGCCGCGCGGCACATTGAAATAAATCGTCGGGCTGACATCCATAAGGTTTCGGACTGTCTTTGCTATGCCCTGCGGGGTTGGTTTGCCGTCGTCGATGTAAAATGATCCGCCGTTATACACGGCCATGCCGAAATTGTGGTTGCCGCCAAAGGTGTGGTGCCAGGGCAGCCAATCCAGAATGACCGGCGGCTCGGACTGGAGAAACCGGTAAACCTGGGCGATCATCTGCTGGTTCGCGGCGATCATGCGATGCGTGTTGATCACGCCCTTTGGAACGCCGGTAGATCCTGAAGTGAAAAGGATCTTCGCGGTATCGTCGGGGTGCCGATTGTCGCGTGCGGTGTTGACGGCTGCCCCAGGGGTGGTTCCCAAAAGATCCGCAAACGGCGTCGATCCGGCCACAGCCGACAGGGAAGATGTGCTGACAATTTCCGCATCGCCTAATTTCAAGGCCGCCAACGCTCCCTGGAAACGCGCCGCGTCACCGGCAAAAATCAGTCCAGGCCGGACGAGATCCATCACATGGCGCAGCCGTTCGTAATCTTGCGAGATCAGCGAATAGGTTGGAGACACCGGCGCGACAGGAACGCTGACATATTGGCAGGCCAGAACGAGCACCGCCTGCTCGATATCGTTCTCGGACAGGATCGCGACCGGGCGACGCAGCGACAACCCGCGCGCAATCAACGCTTCGCCAACGGACCGAACCGCGCGCAAGAGCCCCCGATAGTCGATGCGGCGCCAGTGGCCGGCCGGATCACGTTGGGCAAAGGCAGTTCGATCGGGCGCAACTCGGGCCCAATGTTCCAGTCGGTCGGTTAGGAACCCGGGATAGGCGCCAAGCGCCTCGTGGCTGCGTAAAATGCGTGTGCCGTCTGGACGTGTCTCTATCAGACAATGCGGCTCCAGCAGGTCCACTTGCCTGATCTGCAAGGATGGTCCTGCTGTCGGCCCTGCGGCATGCGCCGCATTGTCGAGCCGGACATCGGATTGCGCGGTACCCTGTTCCATCGTTCGTCAGATCCTAATTTCCGATGGTTTCAAGGGTCTCAGACAACTTCGATCTCCAGCACGGACGGGTCTTCGCCGCCGTGGTGGATGTGATTGCGGGCCCAATAGGGCACCCCATCCCAGCAAAACATGTCGAACCCTTCGCCACTGGCAGGTGCAACCAGATCAGGGCGTGAGGTTATTTCAAGTTCGATGCGATGGCTGGCACGAAACAGATTGGCAATCGGGGTCAGGCTGAACTGCAATCGGGTCTGCAGGCCCGGGGTCAACTGCAATCTGGCGGCAGCGGAGTGATCATGGACGATCTCGGTCGGATTGGACCGATCCGCGTCAGCCGTGCGGTGCGATGCGCGCAGCCAGCCCCAGGCAAGCTTGGTGCGCGAGCCGTCAGGAGCGATGTCGCTCAGCCGCGCCACGACATAGGTGTCGATGGCAGAGCTCGACAGGGTCAGCGTCAATTTGACCGGTCCCACCACTTCCAGATCCGTCGGCAGCGCAACCGTCTGATAGCGCAACAACTGGGTGACGTGTTCATCGAACCCGGGGACGGCATAGTCGCTTGACGACCGCGCGATCCATGAGCTGCTGGAAGGGTCAGCCGGTGCTTCGCCAAGCGATCCGTCGCCGCCGAGATGGAGCGCAATCCTGCGTGTACCGGGCAGTGGCCAGGCGTTTGCCGAACGCCATTGATTGGTGCCACGCAAGAAATAGCGGACTTTGGGCAGTTCGGCATAACCGTTGTCCAGACCTTTGAGTTTCCAGTCATACCAGGCAATCAGCTCCTGCTGATAGCTGGACCACGGAAAGCTGTATTCGGGCGGGCCGATGAACAGGAATTTCTCGCCCTGCAGCCGGTGCCACAATTCGAACGCGCCGAAGAAATGGAATCCCTGCGCGCCGAAATCGGTGGCGATGCAAACTGGGAGCGTAATTTCGTCGATGTAGCTGGTGACAGATCCGCGCCGCCAATCCGCATCATCATGGACCCGATCGACCATGCGGCTGACGTAAAGGTCAAGCGCCTCTTGCCCTGGCGGATTCTTGCGCATGAATTTGCGGAAATTGCGCTGGCTTTTGGCTGGATCGCTTGTTTCCATGGCAAAACGCGGTCGATTGAGAACCCAACTGAGCAAATGGCGCACACCCGACGGGATTTTCGGCGGCTTTATCTTTTCGAACGCCGCAAACAACTCGATGCCACCGGTGTATGGAGCGCCACCCTTGTAAAAACCATGGCGATAGCAGTCGGTCATCGCTTTCAGCGGAAAGATCGCCTTGAGACTTGGCGGGCGCGTCGCTGCGACCAGCAACTGGGTAATGGCAAAATAGCTCATGCCGGTCATCCCGACATTGCCGTCGCACCACGGCTGTTTTGCCACCCATTCGATGGCGTCGTGGCAGTCGCGCACTTCCTGAGGCCCGAATATCTCGTCAGGGACCCTTCCACCGGAACGGCCGGTCCCGCGCGGCTGGATCCGGATCACGGCATAGCCGCGCTTGATGGTGTAGGGACACACGCCCGATTCATCGATAACCGGTCCACCGCCCATTCGCTCGGTGTCTTTTACATAGGCTGCCCAGGACACCAGCGCCGGGACCGGACCTGTCCCGGCCGGGCGGAACAGGTCTGCCAGCAGTACGGTGCCGTCTGGAAGCGTGACCTGCACATCTTCATCGAACAGCAGTCCATTGGTGACTGCAGGCGCAGGTTCGGGCGCCCAACCGGCAAGCTGGGTGCCGCGAAGTGCCAGTTTCGGCTCTAGCCGCATGGGCCGAGTGGAAAGTTTGAGCACATTATTTCTCCCGACGCGGCCACCCTTGGTTTGGTACCAGCAATCGCGCAGGAACTATCGACCGCCTTCTGGGTCGTCAAGACAAACAAACTGATGCGTATGGAAGAGGCGTCACAAGGCGATGAGTTCCGTGATGCAGCGCTCGACTGCTGTCGCATCGTCCCTATCGATCAAGGATGTCGCCACCCGCTGAAACGCGTAAGCGAAGATTGCCCGTGCATCAGCCCGCTCTGCCGGAAACCCGATCTCCCGTAGCAAGCTGGCAATATAACGCAGGCGCAATTCATCGACTTCCTGAAGCGCGCTGCGCGCACGTGGGTCACGGCGCGCCCACAGTCGAATGGACAGTTCGACTTGGCCTCCTCCATCGGACTTCAACTGGAACGGGACCAGCATCAGCAATCTCAGCCTGTTTTCGGCTGAGCCATCCTGCGCTTCAATTCGCTCGATCACGCCAAGCGTTGCCCGCCGCCGCCAATCGGCCAGCACCGCCGCCAAAAGCGCGTCGCGGTTTTCAAAGTGCCAGTAGAAACTGCCTTTGGTGACTCCCAACTGCTTCGCCAGCGCTTCGACCCGCACTCCGTCTATCCCCTGGTCGCCCAGTACATCGGTCGCCGCCCGTGTCCAGGCTTTGGCGTCAAGTGAGGATGCGCGGGAAATGCTGGGATTGGGAGCTTTGGCCATGACCATATCCGTAGCAGCGTGATTTGTCGGCTAGCAAACGCTGAATTGGCGAGGGTTGCAAAGCCAGTGCCGTTGCAAGCCATCCTTTCCGGCCCAGCGCTGTAGTTCGACACCGCATTGATACATATAATGATATTGTCAAGAATAAGGGTGGGCCCGAACGTCTGGCGCCAAAGCCGAGAGAAATGGCATTCCGGTCAATAATGACTTTATCGTCAAAAAAAGCTTGACCGGCGCGCAGAATCAGGACAGCCATACGGTAGGGTAGGTTCAAGATCGTTGCAGCGTTGCGCTTCCTCTGAACAAATCCGATAAGCAATCGCCCGGAAAGGGCGACAAAAACACTGGGGAGATTCCTGATGCGTAAACTTCTGCTTTCGACGGCGGCAACCATCACCGGTCTGGCGGTAATTTCACCCGCATTTGCCGGGGATGCTGCTGCGCCGGCCAGCACGGTCGCCCAGCCAACCACTGCAACGCTGCAGGAAATCGTCGTCACTGCATCGCGGCGCTCTCAGAGCCTGCAAAAAACCGCAATCCCGGTCAGCGTGGTGAGTGGGGAGGCGCTCGCTGCCCAGGGCGTAACGCAGCCGCAGGATCTTGACAAGGTTGTTGCCGGGCTAAACTTGTCTCCTGCCGGCGCAAGCACTCAGGTCTATTTGCGCGGTGTGGGTACGTTCGCGATCTCCGCCTTTTCGGATTCGGCCGTGGCCTTCAATCTCGATGGCGTGTTTTTGGCCTATCCGCCCATGATTGGGGGCAATTTCTTTGATATCCAGCGTGTCGAAGTGCTCAAGGGCCCCCAGGGTACGCTTTATGGACGCAATGCCACGGCGGGCGCGATCAACGTGATCACTCAAAAGCCCGAGATCGGTGTATTGGGAGGCGATTTGTCCGTAGAAGGTGGAAGTTACGGACTGTTTCGCGCCGAAGGGGCGATCAATGTGCCGGTCAGCAATGACCTGGCGATCCGCGCATCGGGTCAGGTGGTAAGCCGGGGTGGATATTTCACCGATGGTTCTGGCGATGACAAGAGTGAATCCGGGCGGTTGCAAGCGTTCTACAAGCCCAGCTCGAGTTTTTCGCTGCTGATCAAGGGCGATTATGCCCATATCCATGGGCGGGGTGAGCCTTATGTCATGCTGGGGAGCGATGCTACCAGCAACCGTTGGGCGGGGCCGTCAACCGCAGCTGGCAATGCCCAACTGGCATTGGCCAACACTTACGGATCGGGTCGGGGAATCCAGCCACTGCCACCATTTGGGCCGGGTGCCAATTTCCCGCTTATCGACAATCAAAGTTACCAGCATGTCGAACTTTACGGCATTCAGGCCGAGGCTAACTGGGATGTGGGTTTTGCCACACTGACCGTGATTCCGTCCTATCGTCACGTGAAGGCGGATTCGATCGTCGAGCCCGGATTTTTCTTCTCGAATACCGCCAACGGGCATCAGCAAAGCCTGGAGTTGCGGCTCGCTTCGCCGAGCGGACAAGCATTCAAATGGATGCTGGGCGGTTACGAGCTTGGCGACAGCATCCAATCAAATACGAGTGTCAATCAGGGGGTGGGTGCCCAGACGCAACGCCCGCATCAGACAGGCAAGAGCTACTCGGCGTTCGGCGACGCTACATATAGCGTAACGTCGTCCTTCAGGCTGACCGGTGGTCTGCGCTACACCAGCGAAACCAAAGACCAGACCGGTACGGCTCTTGTGCAGACATTCGTCGTGCCTGCCGGCCCCTTCGCACCGCCGACACCTTTGCCTCCCTTCGCGCAGAATTTTAACTATACGATTAATGGTCATCTCAAGAATGACAATGTCAGCGGTCGCGCTAGCGTCGAATTCGATGCGTCTGCGCATAACCTGCTTTATGCAACATACTCCACAGGATTCAAGTCGGGTGGTTTCAACCCCGATTCGGCACCAAACACCTATCGGCCAGAAAAGCTGATAGCTTATACTCTCGGGTCCAAGAACCGGTTCCTTGATGACAAGCTTCAGCTCAATCTTGAAGGGTTTTACTGGGATTACCGCAATCACCAGGAAAACGTGCTCAGTTCGCTGAACGCCAATCCACTGGCATTTGCGCCGTTTACGCGAAACATCGGCAAATCGACCGTCAAGGGCGTCAACGTCGAAATGCTGGCAAAGCTGTCAAAGCAGGACCTGTTTACCGCCAACGTCGAATACCTGGACGGCAAATTCAACGATTTCCGCTACGTCGTTCCGACACAGGTCGCGCCTGTCCCCGGGATCCAGACGACATGCGCTGAAACCACCACTGGCGCCACCACCACGGTCAATTGCAGCGGCAAGCCGTTTACCCGCGCACCGAAATGGACCGCGCTGGTCGGCTATCAGCACAGTATCGATTTGGGCGCCCACGGCACGCTCCGGGCCAGCGTGGATGCGAAAATAACGAGCTCGTATTACATCGCCACCGACTACATCGCCAACGAACTGCAAAAGTCGGCAGTGGTGGCCAATGCCAGCCTGACCTACGAAACGTCCGACGGCCGCTGGAGTTTGACCGGCTATGTGCGCAACATTGGAGATATTGCCGTGGCAACCGGTGGCTTCGAACATCCCTTCGTGCCGGGCCTTGTCTTTGGCACGATCGGAGCCCCACGCACCTATGGCGCCATCCTCAAGGCAAAATTCTGATTGCCCAGCCGATGTGCGCGGGATGGTCCGCGCACATCGGCGATCAATTCCTGAAGCTGAACGATATTGCGCTCGATCTGGCGAAATCAGACTGAAATGGTCAGGCCACCGTCAGAGAGCATCATCGTGCCGGTGATATAGCGGCTCTCGTTCTGTGCGGCGAGCATCACATAGAGATCGCAATGATCTTCGGGCTCTGAAATGCGACCCAAAGGAACATGATGGGGAATTTCGGCGATGCGCCCGGCATCGGCATCCATTTCGCGATCGGCCTGGCCTAACGCGTCGGGTCCCGATAGCGGGGTGCGGGTCGCGCCGGGCGCCACGCCATTGACCCGCACGGATGGGGCAAATTCCTTGGCAAGTTGCAGCACCAGTCCGCGCAGTGCGAATTTCGACGCGGTGTAAAGCGCGCCGCCGCCACCGGCCAGAAAACAGGCGTTTGACCCGGTCACGATCACGCTGCCACCACTGGCCTTAAGAGCGGGGAGCGCGGCGTGAGCGCCATAAAGCGCGCCCAGAAGGTTCACCCCGAAGATCTCGTGATAGGCTGCGGCCAATTCGTCGGGCGTCTGGCGGTCCACCCGCTTGTAGAAATCCCATAGCCCGGCGTTGGCGACATAGGTGTCAAGACCGCCGAAGGCCGTTTCGGCCTGTGCCACTGCGCGCGCTGCGGTGTTATGCTGCGCAACATCGCCGACAACGACCACCGCGCCCTCGGCTTCGAGTTCCGCCTGCTGTTTTGGGTTACGTATCACGGCAACGACTCGCGCGCCTTCGGCAATATACCGCCGCAATACGGCCCGACCGATGCCCGATCCGGCGCCGGTGATAACTGCGCGAACCCCTGCCAGCCGTTCCATCAAAAAAACGCCGACAGGTTTTTGGTCAGCAAGATCGCTTGCGGCAACAGGATCAGGCGGCGCGCAATCAGCAAGCTGGAACCTTGGCGGCGCAAAATGTCGCGGCGACGCCCGATCAGGGTGGCATCATCGTGTTCGGACCGGTTGCGATATTGCACAAAAGTCGAATGCACTTCGAATTCACCATCGACCGGGGTGGTGAACACTTCGACATTGCCGATGACATAGACATGGCGGGTAGGGGGATCCTCGGTCCACACCAGATTGGTGGCAAGGCGACCGATCCGCACCGCTATGTCGGCCTTGGTCTCGTCGAACAGCGCCATATGATCGGGCGAGAGAGTAGGGCGCTTGTCGCGGCGGAACCGGTTTTCGATCAACGGCATCCAGTAGAACAGATCGTCGGCGAGCAGTGGATACCAGTCGTGATAACGCTCGGCATCCAGCAGGCGGGCTTCGCGGGCGTAAAAACGCTCGACCTCGCGCCAGACTTCATCGGGCGCGGTCGGGCCATCGCCGACAAGGCCCAGCAACTGCTCGGCAGCGGCACGCGCCGCCGCACGGTCGATGCGGGGATAAGTGCTGTAATCTGGTTTCTGATCGAGGGCCGTGCTCATTCTGCCGCCTCCGCTTGTGGCTGTGTTATGGGCGCCAGACCGATTTCATCCCACGACGGCGCATCCATCATCTCGGCCCAGCGGTGATAGAACAAGCGCTGGTTGGCGTCCGACAATTGGCCTTCATGAACAATGCCGGGTAGCCCGGGATCTTCACTTCTGCCGCCCGGGGCCATCGAATAGCACAAGTTCTGATGGCGCGTGACAAATCCGGCGTTTGCCTGCGTCGAGTGTTCCCAGTTTTCGCCATCGTCCATTTCGAGGATGCCGCCGGGCGAAAAAGTGCGCATTGATCCGCGCCGGAACCGGTCCTTGATATCGTCGGGCATGTTTTTTGGGACGAGCGTCCAGGCGTGGATTTCGGTCCGCGTCGGGCCTTTGGGCTGGAACGTGCGAAATGTGAAATAGCCCGGTAGGAACGAGAAATTCGGGAAAATGGTCGCAGAGGATACCGACCCCCACATGTCGGCACGGAATTTGCCCAACCGCTCGGTGATTGCGGTCTGGCGCGAACGCATATAGCGAAGCAGTTCGCCGTCGCCCATAGTTGCAGCGTTGCCAAAGAAGCTGTCGTTGAATTCCCAACCGTGGCCATTGACCGAGACGTGATAACTGCCCTCGTTCTCGACGATCACCCCGCCATAACGGCCAAGCGTGGGCTCGGCCCCACCAAGGTGAGTCCACAGCGCGTGGTAGATATCGCCGACGAAATTGTCGGCCGGAAACTTCCAGTTGCAGTTGATCACCGATCGTGTGGCGCCCCCGGGAAGAAATTCACTTCCGCCTTCTTCGACATCGAGCACGGCGTCGAGATACCAGCGGAAATCGCCCAGCCAGGCATCGAGCGATGGCGCGGCTTCATCAAAAGTGGCGAACACGAGCCCTTTGTAACTGGCGACGCGGGCACGCCGCAGACCCCAATCTTCCATGCGAAAACCGGGTGAGGATTTATACAGGCCCATTTTAGGCATTTTCTTCAAGGACCCTTCCAGCCCGAACGCCCAACCGTGGTAATTGCACACAAAGCTGCGACTTTGCCCGCTGTCGGCAAAGCATACCCGGTTGCCACGATGCGGGCAGGAATTGAGAAAGACGTTAATCGCCTGATCATCGTCGCGTGTCACGATCACCGAATCCTCGCCCATATAGGTGGTGACGAAGTCGCCCGGTTTTTCGACCTGGCTTTCGTGCGCAACGAACAGCCAGCTCCGGAAAAACACGTTCTTGAGTTCCTGCTGGTAGATGTCAGGATCCCAGAAGATCCGCCGATCGACGGTGCCTCTGGTAGAGTTCACATAGTCGGCGGCTCTGGCGGGCTGGGCGACGATATCATGCTGCATGACGCTGATCCTTCTGCAGGGCGCGTGTTTCGCCCACCAGTTCATCGACGATTTCGGCCACTGACTGGATGCTGCGCGTCTGCCCGACGCTGTGGCCGGCACCCCACACGTTTTTCCATGCTTTGGCGTCGCCATGCAGGTTGGAGAAATCTATCTTCTTTTTTGCTTCAAGCATCTCGGGGGTGAAGCCGGCGGCATCAAGGCTTTCGCGCATCCAGTTGCTGGCAACGCCGGTGATAGCGGCGGTGGTGACGATGTCGCTGGCAGTGGCGCGCACCAGCATCGCGCGGTTTTCATCGCTGACCAGGCTTTCGGGGGTGGCGATGAAGCGGGTGCCCATATAGGCGAAATCGGCGCCGAGCATTTGCGCCGCAGCAATTCCGCGCGCGTTGCCTATGCCACCGCCCAGTACGATCGGCCCATCCCAGAACGCACGGACTTCATCAACCAGCGCGAACGGGCTGTATTGCCCCGTGTGGCCACCCGCGCCCGCCGCTACCAGCACCAGCCCGTCGGCCCCCGCGTCGATCGCCTTCTTCGCCTGGTTGGGCGTGATCACATCCGAAAATACCCGGCCGCCATAGTTATGCACCCGTTCAAGCGGCCGTGCGGGCGACCCAAGCGCGGTGATGACGATTTGCGGCTGATATTTGCAGATTAGGTCCAACTCGGCATCGAAGCGCTCATAAGTCGAATGCACGATCATGTTGATTGCCCACATTCCAGCCTTACCGGCCGCGTCCAGTTCACCGGTGATCTGCGCTAGCCAGCTGTCCAGCACATCGATGGTACGCGCATTGGGCGCCGGAAACGCTCCGATGATCCCGGCCTTGCCCGCTGCGATCACAAGGGCAGGCCCGGAGATCAGGAACATCGGTGCAATGATCACCGGGAGGCGCAGCCGCTTCTTTAGGCTGCTGGCGAAATCATTCCCGGTCATGGCACCGGCGTTGGTTTTGGCGGGCGCTGGAATGTGTGGCCCCAGGCAGAGGTGGTCTGGTGTCGTCGCACGTGAGGACTTCGAGGCCCAGCATATCGCCAGCGAAGGCCGCCCAGCGCGCAAGGTCGGACACCTCGAGGCCGATATAGCCAAGTGCCGCGATCTCGCTCATTGTCCCGCCCCCAGGTGCCGCAGGGTCAGCGCAATAAAGGCGTCATGGCGTTCGGCCTGCACCCAGTGCCCGCAATGGCCGAACATGTGCAGTTCGGCGTTCGGGATATTGTTGGCCAGCCGTAACCCCATTTCGACCGGAATCACCCGGTCCTCGCGCCCATGCAGCACTAGCGTCGGATGCATGATCTTGGCGACCACCGCCTCGGGCATGCCGGACAGCGGCGTTTCGCCCTCGGGCAGCGGCTCGACCAGCAATTTACGCAAGCCTTCCTGCGCCCCGGGGATCAGGCTCGCCTGATAGCGGTCCTCCACCAGTTCATCGGTAATGAACGACGGGTCATAGGGAAAATGCGCCATGGTGGCACGCATCGCATCGCGCGACGGGGTATAATCCCAACCCGCACGCAGGCCCGGCGTCATCATGAACTTGTCGCAGGGCGTCCCCATCAGCACGAGTCGGCCAAACCGGTCGGGAAAGCGCGCCGCTGCTGCCAGCGCCAGCGATCCACCGAAACTGTTGCCAACCAGATGCGTGCGGTCAATGCCGAGCGCGTCCATGAACCCCAGCAGGTGCCGGACCCAGCCTTTGATATTATATTCGAAATCAGGCTTGCGCTCGGAGTACCCAAATCCGGCCATGTCCGGCGCCAGCACTCGAAAATGCGGTGACAGCGCCGGTATCACCCGCCGCCAGTTGGTCCACGCCGACACACCCGGCCCCGAGCCGTGAAGCAGGATGACCACGTCTCCCGCGCCCGCGTCGTGATAATTAGTTTCTATCTCGCCAGCTCTGACGGACAGCGCTTTTCCGGACGTGTCGATCTCGTTCATGGTTTTACTCCCGCTTTCTGCAAATGGCGTGGCCACAGGGTAGTGTCAATACTCTAACGTATGGAAAGCTTGTTTCGAGGGATCGGCCAGGTCCCAGTCCAGCCCCCTGGATCACATAAAATCGTATGATAAACGCGATTATTTGGTTTTTCACCTGCCGGTGGAGGCCCACCCCCGGGATTTCCTCGGCCTGAAATCAACCATACCCTATGGCATGTCGGTCAGGTAGTCAGGGCAGTCGCCACCATTCTCGCCATGGCCTTTGCCGCGTCGGACCAATCGAGCGCGGAATCGTCGAAGGCCATCGCCACCGCCAACTGGTGGCTGAACGCCTGCGGATACACAAAGACACCCATCACGAGGTTCATCATGATGTAAAAGCGTGTTTCATCGACATGCGGCACAGTGTTGCGCAGCAGCGCGATCAACTGGCGTCGGGTATCGCCGATCAGCAGCGCCACGATGCCGCGCGCCTCGCGCGACGGGTCGGTCAGTGCCCGGCTATAGACCGACAGTCCGCGTCGATCAGCGCTCAGTCGCTCAAATGCGGGCTCGAAAAACGCGCACAGGATTGCTTCGGTGCAGGGGTTATCGTCAAGCGCGGCAAAACGTTCGGCTTGCGCGGCGTGCAAAGGGTCGAAATGCCGCCGAAACACTTCGGTGAACAGCGCCTCCTTGCCGGGCCAGTTGCGGTGCAGAATCGCCAGGCTGGTGCCAGCATCGGCGCACACCGCCCGGATCGTGGTGCCGCGATAGCCGTTCTCCACGAAGATGCGGTCGGCGGCGTCAAGGAAGCGTTGGCGGCTGGGTTCCATGACCCATCTTAAGAAACCCCCTTGACAGGCGCAATCAGGAATACATATGTATTCACCATCAAGGGAGGCCGACCATGGTACGCAATGCAACGCAATTTATCGAAGGACTGAAGGATGATCGCGCAGTCTGGCTGGGCGATCAGGCGGTCAAGGTGACAGAAGATCCGCGTCTGACCGGATCGGTCAATGGCATGGCTGGCTATTTCGACTGGCAGCAGCGCTATTCCGATGACTGTCTGGTCGACAACCCCGCTATCGGAGAAGTGACTAATGCCAGCCATATCGTCCCGCGCTGCGCCGAGGATCTGGCCAAACGGCACCGCGCATTTGATCGGCTGGCGCGCTATTCCTACGGGATGCTGGGGCGTACCCCCGACTATGTGAACACCACGCTGGCGGGCTTTGTCGCGCGGCGCGACGGGTTCGAGGTTGACGGCGACAAAACGTTTGGTGACCGGGTCGTGGCCTTTCACAAGGAAGTGGCAACGCGCGATCTGTCGCTGACCCACGCGATCATCAATCCGGTGATCGACAAGGCGCTGCCCGATGTCGGCGGCATCAATGCGGGGCTGGCGACCCGCGTGGTCGAGCGCAAAAGTGACCGGCTGATCGTGCGTGGGGCAAAGATCCTGGCAACGCTCGCGCCGTTTTCGGACGAAATGTTCGTCTATCCCTCGCAGCCGCTGCCCGCCGATGCGGCGCCTGAATATGCCCTCTGTTTTTCGATTCCGGTCGGCACCAAAGGGGTGATCTCGCTGTGCCGCGATCACGTCGGGGTCGACGCTAAGGTCATCGACAATCCGTTTTCGTCGCGCTTCGACGAGCAGGATGCCTTTGTTATCTTCGATGATGTCGAAGTGCCGCTCGACCGTGTGTTCATCAATGGCAGCGTCAAAGCCTACAACGACACGCCCAAGAACGGGTGGATGTCGAACATTCTGCAACAGACCTGCATCCGTGCCGCGGTAAAGCTGGAATTCGCCTATGATCTGTGCCTGCGCATGGCGAAAATCTGCAACTCCGACAAACGCGCCGATGTGCAGCAGATGCTGGGCGAGCTGAAAACTTATGCCAATTTGACCCGCGCTGGCATCACCGCAGGCGAAGCGGGTGCATGCGACCAGGGCCATGGCGCGTTTTTTCTCGATCAGGCGCCGGTGCGCGCGATCAAGAACATGATGCCGCAATGGATGGTCCGCGCCAACGAGATCATCATCGCCATCGGCTCGCATAATCTGCTGTGCGCGCCCACGTCTGCCGCCTTCGCCAATCCGCAAATGGCGCCCGCGCTGGAGGAATATCTGATCGGTGCCAATGGCATCGAAGCGCAGGAACGCGCCCAGGTGTTCCGCACCGCCTGGGACTTCGCTGGCTCAGCCCTGGGCTCGCGCGTGGCGCTGTACGAACGCTTCTACCTCACCAGCCAGTCGAGCAACTTCAAGCTGGAAGCCATGATGGCCCGCGTCGAACGCAAACAGGACAGCGTCGCCGAACTCCTGGCCGAATTCGCCAACTGCTAGCGTCTCTACTCTCCCCTCCCGCTTGCGGGAGGGGTCGGTGGGCACTTCTGCTTCATACCCAACCGCGACATCACAAACCGCCTACCCCACATTCTGCGGCGGTGCTGGCATTTGCATGCCCCACTGCACCCCCAGCAAGGCCTCCATCCCGGCACGCCCACCGCCATCGCTGGCGCGCAACTGGTCGCCATCGGTCCAATGTTCGATTTCAAAACCATGCGGATCGCGCCAATAATCGAACACCTGGCTGCCCAGTATATGCCGGCCAATGCCCCAGTTCGGCGTATAACCCATGGCTTTCAAATGGTCGTGCCCGGCCATCAGATCATCCAGACTCGTCACTTCGAACGCGCTGTGCATCAGCCCGGGGGGTATCCCCATCTGCATGCAGGCCACGGTATGGTGGTCCGATGGGGTTTCGCCACGGTCAGACCGCATGAAGGCCCCGATCGCAACATCGGGCGCAGGCGAAATTTCATCGGAGGTGAGCAGCCCGAACCGTTCCTTGTACCAGGCTTCCGTGGTACGGAAATCGGTGACCGACAGCAGGACATGGCCCAGCCGCTGAACCGTCGATGGGCCCGTCGCGGTGCGGCGAAAGTGGGCAATGCGCTGATGCCCGGCGCCTTCGTTCCAGATCACGGCTGGCGCGATGGGCAGCGGATCGGCCATGGTCTGGCCAGCCACCACCTCAACCGTGATCCCGTCGGGATCGGTCAGCCGCGCCACCCAGCCGCCGCCGGGCGCATCCAGCGGTTCGACCGGCACACCATCATGCGCGGCCACCGCCTCCAGATCGGCCAGGTCCTTGGCCCAGATGCCGAACCCGGCAAAGGCGGCTTCGCCCTGGCTGACGGCATAGCAAAACGGTGCCGACGCCGTGCCGCGCAGATACAGCGTGCCGGCGCGCTCGCCGACTTCAATCAGGCCGAATTCTTTGAGGAAAGCCCTTTGTTTGGCCAGGTCCGGCACGACAAAGCGAACATGGGTCACATCGACAGCTTTGATCACACTCATGTTATTTCCCCCAATCCGGTATCAATCCAGCTGCCGCAGCGGCAATGTCTGGCGCTTTGGACGGATCGACCCCCAGCGCGCGCAACAGCGCCGCACCGATTTCGCGCACGACCGCTGCCGCCGAGTCACTGGCAGCTTGGGTTTGCAGAAAATCGACCGCGATGCTGATCAGGCCCAGCGCCAGCAAAATGCCCGACTGGACGGTTATGCCGTTGAATTGCCCGCCGGCCAGTCCTTCGGTGATATCGCGGGTTACCCCGGCATTCAGCGGCGCAGCGATGACGCGGCGCCGCGCTGACAGCGTCAGCATCGCCTGGACGCGGTCGGGATGATCATGCGCATAGATCACCACCACCGCCATCGCCCGCGCCATGCGCTGCGCCGGGTCGGTGATGTCCGCGTTGGCCAGGCCGATGTGGTGTTCGCAATCGGCCTGCACCCGCGCGATGATCGCGCTGGCCAGGCCCTCCTTGTCATCAAAGTAATTGTAAAAGCTGCCCTTGGCGACATCGGCGGTGGCGGCGATGTCGTCGATCGACACGCTTTCGAGCGAATGTCTGGCAAACAACTGCTGACCGGCATCGATCAGTGCGCTGCGCGTGCGGGCGCGGCGCCGGTCGGTCCGGGTGCCCGCCGCATCATGGGGACCGATCTGCCCTATGGCCCTCATTTTCGGTTTACTCCTGTGCTTGCGCAAAATCTGACTGGACAGTCATAACTGAACTCTATAGTCAAATGAAGCACAAGAAAAGCCCCAAAAGCCTCTGCGGCGCCGGGAGAGTGGAGAAAGCCAAGTGCAGTCGGTTATCATCAGTTGTGCGATCACGGGATCGTTGCATACCCCGTCGATGTCGCCCTACCTGCCAGTGACGCCAGAACAGATCACCGCGGAATCGATCGCCGCCGCGCAAGCCGGCGCTGCCATCCTGCATCTGCATGCCCGCGATCCACAGACTGGGCGACCGACGCCCAGCGTAGACGTGTTCAAGGCGTTCCTGCCTCAGATCAAGCAGGCGACCAATGCCGTGGTCAATATCAGCACCGGCGGCGCGCCGGGCATGACCATGGATGAACGGCTGGCCGCGTCCGAATGGGCCAGCCCGGAAATGACCTCGCTCAACATGGGTTCGCTCAACGTCGGGCTGTTTCCTTCCATCGAAAAGATCAAGCATTTCAAATATGAATGGGAACGACCCTTCCTCGAAAGCTCACGCGATCTGGTCTTCAAAAACACCTTTGGTGACATCCAGACAATTCTCGAACGGCTGGGCAAAGGCCACGGCTCGCGGTTCGAATTCGAATGCTACGAACTCGGCCACCTCTATAATCTGGCCCATTTCGTCGATCGCCAGCTCTATGCACCCCCATTGTTCATCCAGTTCTGCCTGGGCATATTGGGCGGTATCGGCGCGGATATCGACAATCTGCTGCACATGGTACGCACCGCGCAGCGCTTGTTCGGCCAGGATATGGAATGGTCGGTGCTGGCCGCCGGGCGGCACCAGATGCCGTTCGCGACGCAGAACATCCTGCTGGGCGGCAACGCCCGCGTCGGACTGGAGGACAGCCTGACGATCGAGCGGGGTAAGCTGGCCACCTCGAACGCCGAACAGGTCGCCAAGCTGGTGCGGATAATGACCGAATTCGGACTGGCCGTGGCAACCCCCGACGAAGCCCGCGCGCGCCTGCAACTAAAGGGCGCCGACCGCACCAATTTCTGATGGAGATCGTTTAATGAAGCTTGCACGTTTTACGCAAGGCGGTTCAACCCGCATAGGCAAAATCATCGGCGAGCGGATCGTCGATCTTTCCGGCGTTCCCGGCGTTACCGGATCGATGCGTCAAGTGCTGACCGATCTGCCTGCGTTGCGATCCGCGCTCGAAGCCGCGATCGAACCTGACCTGGCGCTTGCCGATGTCAGGCTCGAAGCGCCGATTGCCGATCCGCAAAAATACCTCGCCATCGGTATGAACTATGAAGCCCACGCCAAGGAAGCCGAGGATGCTGGTATTCCTCGGCCCAAAAGCCAGTTGTGGTTCAACAAGCAGGTCAGTTGCATCAATGGGCCATTTGCGCCGGTAGAAAAGCCCAAAGTGTCGGACATGCTCGATTACGAGGCAGAACTGGGGGTGGTGATCGGCACGCGCTGCCGCCATGTTTCCGTTCAAGATGCCCGCAGCGTGATCGCCGGTTATCTGGTGACCAACGATGTCTCGGTGCGCGACTGGCAGCAGCGCTCGCCCACTTACACACTGGGCAAGTCGTTTGACACCCACGGGCCGATCGGGCCGTGGATTACCACCGACGATGAAGTGGCCGACCCGCATGACCTGATGATGTGGCTGACGCTGAATGGAGAAGAGCGGCAGCGTACCTCGACCGGCGATATGATCTACAATATTTACGATCAGATCGCCTATCTGTCGACAGTCATGACGCTCGAACCTGGCGATCTGATCGCCACCGGCACCCCCTCCAATGTCGGTATCGCCACAGGCACGTTCATGAAGGCTGGCGATGTGGTGCGCGTGGAAATCGAAGGGCTCGGCCATATCGAAAACCCGATCATCGCAGAGGCCTGACGCTTGGCCGAAACCTGCACCAGTGTGATCGTGGCATCCCACGCAAACGGCATTCCTGAACCGGCTAATTTCGCGCTGGTCCGCCACGAACCGCCGCCGCTGCCGCAGGGCGGGGTGCTGGTCGCGATCGCTTATGCTTCGGTCGATCCGGGCATGCGGGGTTGGGTCAGTGTCGAAAAAAACTACCTGACCGTACCAGTCGGCATGGTGATGCGTGCAGCCGCTGTGGGCGAAGTGATCGCCAGCGACCACGACGACTATCGCCCTGGCGACATGGTCTATGGGATGTTCGGGTGGACAACCTGTTTCGCTGCCCAGTCCAGGGATATTTACTGGAAAATCGATACCGCGCTTGCGCCGCTGCTGGCATGGCTCGGAGTGCTAGGCATAAATGGCATCACGGCCTGGGTCGGGTATCGGCATTTCGGGCGACCAAAGCTTACTGACACGCTGCTGGTAACAACCGCAGCGGGCTCGGTCGGCAGCGTGGTGGGACAACTGGCCGCTGCCGACGGTGTCAGGGCCGTAGGTTTGGCTGGCGGAGCGGACAAGGCACGTCTGGCCGAGACAGTGTTTGGCTACCGCCGAGCAATCGATTATCGCGCGACCGATCTGTCAGCGGCACTTTCCGAAGCATGTGCGGACGGGATCGACATTTTCTACGACAATGTCGCAGGCGTGCAGGCCGATGCCGTCTTTGCACTGCTGAACCCGAGGGCTCGGGTGGTGCAGTGCGGGTCGGCGTCGATCGCCAGCTGGACGCCCTGGCCGCAAGGTCCGCGCCGCGAACGAGAGATGATCGTCAAGCGGCTGTCATGGCACGGCTTTGTCGTGAGCGATCACGCCGATCTGTATCCCGCCGCGCTTGACGCGCTTCAGTCACTGTATCGAACAGGCAGGCTCATTGCACGCGAACACGTCCTGGACGGTCTGGAGGCCGCTCCCGGGGCAATCAAATACCTCTATTCAGGCGCCAACTCCGGCAAGCTTTGCATCCGGATATCAAGGGGGTAGGTGTGAGGGTATTATGGCCTTCGCCACGGGTTGCGGCGCACAGGTGCCGATCTGCCCTATCTAATGGCCATAGTTTTGCTTGTCAGCCTATGACGTTGCCGCCTTGATTTATGGGGCTTCCGCTCGTCAAGTGCCACGCTGTCGCCGGTATCTGTGTCTATGATAAACTTGTGGTACGTCAAAACGCCGACTGGTTGCTCGGCAGAGCAGATTACCTTATACTGGTGCCTACTGATGCGCATGGCCCAGATCGCCTCCGAACATCCCGGATGATGCGTCGAGATCAACGTCCTGAAGCCGTCGCCTGAATCAGTCTTAGCGTGGGCCGCTTGCAAGCCGGGATTGCCCTCCAGAAATGGTGCATCCACCAGGTTATTTTTGTCCGCAGCGGCTGTCGGATCGCTAGTGTTTGACGATCCTCCGCAGCTTCCGACGCCCAACAGCATTATAATGCTTAGGATAGAGCTTCCCGCTGTTCCTTGTAATCGGTTGCTCAAAGCAGTGCCACGTTTGTACCCGACCTCAGGTTCCTTGGCCGCCTGGGTCAACTTTCGGCCAACTGAAATGCCAGAAGCTTCGCGGATCGTTCGCGCCGAATCGCCGCAGCCAGCATTCGCAACGCAGTTTGCTATCAATCATAGGCCAACAGACCTAGCAACTGAAATTTATAGACTAATTTGGAAAAATTGGCTCCCCGAGTAGGATCATAAGTCGCATTTGCTGGCGGTTGCTACCATCCAACAAAACCCCATGATTTACGGCTTTTTTATGCGAATTTCCGTCCGCACAAATCCGTTGACGTTTGCCCATAACCGCAATATTGGTTGGTAACGTTTCGGGTAACGGGATCCCCGGCTATCAAAATTGGGCATAAGCATGGGCAAGCTCACAGCGATCAAGGTCAAGAACGCCAAGCCGGGCAAAGGTGCGGACGGCAAGCCCAAAGCCCTGCGCCTATCCGATGGCCTGGGCCTGCAATTGCTGGTGAAGCCTTCGGGCGGCAAGTCGTGGGTTTTGCGCGTGCAGGTGGACGGCAAGAGTCGCGATATTGGCTTAGGGACCGTCGATGTAGATGGTTTGGGCGGGGAAGCCTTTGGCGATCACGACCCGCTTGCTGAAGTGCCGCTGATGAATCGGACGGTCCTGACGTTAGCAGACGCTCGCGAAAAAGCGGCGGCACTGCGCAAACTGGCCAAGGCTGGTGCCGACCCGGTGCTTGAACGCGACAAGGAGCGTGCCGTGTTCCCGACCTTCGCGGAAACGGTCATACAGGCGCACACGGCGCTTGCTGGCGGCTGGAGCGACAAGACTGCGAAGGCCTTCCTTGCCTCGTTGACCGAGCACGCCAACCCCAAATTAGGGGCCTTGAAGGTCAATGCGATCACGGGTTCGGATTTGATCGCCGCGCTTGCCCCGATCTGGACAGACAAGCCGGTCATGGCGCGCAAGATTCGCAGCCGGATTGGCCAGGTTCTCGCCTTCGCCAAGGCGCGGGGCTGGCGCACCGATGCCTTGCCCGATGTTCGCGAAATGCGTTCCGGTCTGTCAAAGCAAGCGCGTGGCGGCAATTTCGCGGCAATGCCGTTTGTGGAAGTCCCGGCCTTCATTGCGGGCGAACTCGCCAAGGGTGCGACCGCCAGCCGCTTTGCCGTCCTGTTCACGATTTTGACGGGCGCGCGTTCTGGCGAAGTGCGCAACGCTACATGGGAGCAAATCGATCTGGAGGCGCGGATTTGGACTCGCCCGGCTTCCATGATGAAAATGAAAGAGGGGCACGTCGTCACCCTTTCCGATGCTGCTATTGCCGTGCTGTTGCGCTTCACCCCTGAGGCCATGCGCAAAGGCCTGATCTTCGCTGGGCCACGCGGCGGTCCGCTGTCCGATATGTCGCTCACAGCGGCGCTGCGGGCGGCTGGCAGGACCGAGACGGTTCACGGCTTCCGCTCTGCCTTCCGCGATTGGGCAGCGGAGAAAATGCCGACAATCCCGGCGATGGTTGCTGAAATGGCGCTGGCGCACCGCGTCGGCACGGCAACCGAGCAAGCCTATTTGCGGAGCGACCTTCGCGACATGCGCCGCGCCTTGATGGAAGCATGGGGCCGGTTCGCCGCGCCTTCGCTGTCTGGCGAAATTGACAACGTCGTGTCCATCGGCGTGGCCAAGCAATCGGCGTGAGCCAGTAACAAGTGGGCCGGTTTGATCGTTCATCATTGACCGCACCCGTTCACGAATGGTTGACGATATGTCGCATATTATGCTACATGAAGCGCAATGATCGAGAGTTTCCGCCATAAGGGGCTGGCCCTTCTGTTCATGGACAATGACGCAAGCAAGGTCCGCCCCGATCTGGTGGATAGGTGCCGCAACCGGCTGGCGGCGCTGGACGATGCGGCAAGGCCGGATGACATGAACGTGCCGGGCTTCGATTTTCACAGCCTGCGGGGCAAACCGCAACGCTATGCGGTGAAGGTCAATGGCCCGTGGCGGATCACATTCGAGTTTAAGGACGGCAACGCCCTAAAGGTTGATCTTGAGAATTACCACTGAGGGAATGACGATGGCAGAGACAATCCACGTGACAAGGCCCCGCCAGATGCCGCCGGTTCACCCTGGCACGATCCTGCGCGACGACGTGCTGCCCGCGCTCAATATCAGCGTGTCTGCCGCCGCGCGCGAGCTTGGCCTGTCGCGTCAGACCTTGCATCGCATCCTGGCTGGGCAGCTTGGCGTCAGCACCGAAACGGCGCTGCGGCTGGGCAAGTGGTGCGGAAATGGCGCTGCGCTGTGGGCACGCCTGCAACAGACCTATGACCTGTGGCACGCCGAACGCGAATTGGCAGACGCATTGGACGCTGTGCCCAGCCGAATGGCGGCATAGTAGATTGGCGGGGATAGGACGGCCATCCGACAAGCGCGCATCCCACGTGCTGCCCGCCATCCTTTCGGGGCCGTTAAGGTGGGCGGGTAATTGATGCCGGGCAGACCAAGCAAGCCACCTAGTGAACCCGAATGCCGGGCACTTCGCGATGATGAATTTGAGGCAGACGGTTTCCCAAATCAACATGCCTTTGGTCCGTTGGAAACCCTGTATGCCCTTGGCCCGATCAACAGCGCTAGAGAACCGCACTGGCTGGCGCGATACAACCGCCTGCCAGCCTATTTAGGGATCGGCAAAACACCTATGGAGGCAGTCATGTGGCTCCAAGCTCTCGTGGCCACACGTCCGCTCTTCAAAGTTTCCATCACGCGATTCAGCCGACAGACGCTTAAAAGGCAACTTTCAAGGCAGCGCGCGGCCATGTTTGCGGCTGCTGAAATTGGCGAGGAAAGAAAGAGAACCGATTGGGTTGTTAAGCCAATCGCTGCGGAAAACCATGTGAGGCCAGCCGATGCCCTTCGTATCGCAAAAATCTATAGGGAAAATCCGCTAGGATCGCCAAAGTTAGAAACCTTAAGAGCCGCGAAAACGGAGGTGATGAATATTTATCGAGAAAATGGATTGCTGCGCCGCAACGATGAAGGTGTTGAAACTTTCGACTTCGCCAAGGATATTCAGTTGGAACATCTCACATCTATAGCCGAAAATCAGCGTCACCCCTGGGAATATGAGATGATTTGGGCGCGCATGAAAATGCCAGTTTCCGGGATTTGATACGAATCCGGGAAATAGAGGATTGGTGCGTCAGTCCAAAATGTCGCTAATGGGGGAATCCACAGAAACGCCAGCACGTCCGCTCGCGTCATGTGGAGTAACTTGCCATGAACAAGACCAGCGCCAGCTTTGGCGACATCAAGGCCACCTGCCAGCTTTACGGGTTTGGAAGGTCCACCTG
>JALYHR010000030.1 GCA_030776465.1 Pseudomonadota bacterium | reverse complement strand
AGATATTGCTGTCGAACGACGTGGCGCTCACGATTTTGGCGACGGCTGCACGCCCCGAAGCTGATCGAGATAGATCGCGCGCTGACGATCATCTTCCGCGTCGAAGAGCTCGGGAAACTCGGCTTTGACGTCTTCGTAATCGTCGTCCCATGGACGGGTCCAGCTCGCGCGTTCGCGCCGCTGCCATTCAACGGCGTCACCGATGTCGGTGCGATCCTTCCAGGCTCCGAAGCCAGCGCGCAAAGCCGCCAGTCGCCGTAGCCGGTCCTCCTCTTCCGCATCGCTCGCGATCAGCCGATCGACCGCGTCGCGGATCAGCGCCGCGCGCGACCGACCGTGCACGGCCGCGATCTGATCGAGCCGCGCAATGCGATCGTCGCCGAGCGAAACCAGGGTCCTGCTAGCCATTACCAATAGATATCATCGCGAGATATCACTTGCCAGCTTTCTTCGCCGTCATCGCGTCGCGAAAGCGCTTGGCCCATCCGGACTTGGAGACTTGCTGCGGCCGCACCAGTGCGAGCGAATCTGCCTCGACGTCGGCGGTGATCACCGAGCCAGCTCCAACAATCGCGCCGGCACCGATCGTCACCGGGGCGACAAGCGCCGAGTTCGATCCGATGAACGCGCCTTCGCCGATGATCGTCTTGTACTTGAAGAAGCCGTCGTAATTGCAGGTGATCGTGCCCGCGCCGATGTTGGCCCCTGCCCCGACTTCGGCATCGCCGATGTAAGTCAAATGGTTGGCTTTGGCGCCCTTGCCCATCACCGCATTCTTGATTTCGACGAAATTGCCGACCTTCACCTCTTCCCCCAACCGCGTCCCGGGACGGAGCCGGGCATAGGGGCCGATGGTAACGCCGCTGGCCAAAGTCGCGCCTTCCAGATGGCAGAAGGCATGGATGGTGACCTTATCGGCGACGGTCACGCCGGGCGCCATCACCACATTCTGCTCGATCAGGACATCACGTCCGACCACCGTATCCCATGAAAACCACACGGTTTCGGGCGCCACCAATGTCGCGCCGTCATCCATGGCGCGGCGGCGGCGGCGGTGCTGCCAGCGCGCTTCGGCCTCGGCCAGTTCGGCGCGGCTGTTGATGCCTGCCACTTCACCCGGATCGCCAGTGGTCACCACGGCGCATGACCGGCCATCGGCAACGGCAATATTGACGATATCGGTCAAGTAATATTCGCCCTGGGCGTTGTCGTTGCCCAGCCGCGCCAGTAGCGCGAACAGGTCCGCCGCGCGCACCGCCATCAGCCCTGAATTGCACAGACGGCAGGCGCGCTCGTCGGCGCTGGCATCCTTGTGCTCGACCATGCGCACGATCCGGCCACCCTGCGCAATCACCCGGCCATAGGTCAGCGCATCCTCCGGCTCGAAACCCAGCACGACCACGGCGGGTGCATCGTCGCCGTGCAGCCGATCGAGCATGACGCGCATCGTTTCCGGGCGCACGAACGGCACGTCACCATAGAGTATCAGGACATCGCCAGCAAAACCGGCCAGCGCAGTTTCGGCCTGCAGCACCGCATGGCCGGTGCCCAGTTGCGGCTCCTGCAGGGCAATCTGCGCGCGGCCCTGCAATGCCGCCGCCAATTGCTCGCGACCGTGACCTGCAACAACGACCTGACGCTCCGGCGATAAACCCGCGACGTTGGCCATGAGATGATCGATCAGCGGCAGTCCGGCGACCTTGTGCAGCACCTTGTGCAGGTCGCTTTTCATGCGGGTGCCCTTGCCGGCGGCCAGGATGATGACGGCCAGCGATGCAGGGGGCGAGGTGGTTTCGGCGTTCATCCGGCCTCCTTGCCAGCAAATGCTTGCCGTTTCCAGTGAGGCACGGCATCGCTGCCGGCAATGGCCAAAATTCCTGACAATTCAGCATTTCCATTTCAAATCGTCGGCTTCGATCTCGACGGTACGCTGCTCGATACCGAACAGGATCTCGGCGCAGCGCTGAACCACGCGCTGTCGCTGATCGGCCGGGCGCCGGTTGCCGCGAACAGCGTGCGCAACCTGATCGGCGGCGGCGCGCGCCAGATGCTGGATCGGGCGCTGGCCGGGTCTGGCGGCAGTGAGGGCCTGAACGTCAAGCGGTTGCACACCGAGCTGATCGACTATTACCACCAGCATATCGCCGTCCACACCCGGCTATATCCGGGCGGGCTCGCGATGTTGGACGCATTGGCCGGGCGCGGTGTCATGCTGGCGGTCGTCACTAACAAGCTGGAAGCGCTGGCTCGGCAATTGCTGGATGAAATGGCGCTGAGCGAGCGTTTTTACACGATCATCGGCGGCGACACGCTGGGGCGGGATCGCGCCAAGCCAAAACCCGATCTCATCCTGGAAATGATCGCCCGCGCGCCTTGCCTGGCTGTGCACCGCGCCGCGTTCGTGGGCGATACCAGCTTCGATACGCAGGCCGCGCGCGCTGCCAGGGTGCCCTGCGTGGCGGTGCGCTTCGGCTTCAACGATATGCCCGCCGACGAGTTGGGCGCGGATAAAATTATCGATCATTACGATGAGTTGATACCGGTGCTTGAAGGTTTGTAAGCGCTCCGACCGTAAGCTGGCGCTACGTTCCAAGATGGCCCACCCCCGGCCCCTTCCGCAAGGGGGAGGGGAGTTTCAGGAAGCGCTTACTTCACCAGCTTGACCAGCTTGCGTTCCAGCGGAAACAGCACGCCAGCCAGTTCATGCCCGCGTTTCAGCACTTGGCCCGCCTCGCCGAACAGCGTCCACATGCCTTGCTTGCCGCGCGCGGCGGGGCGTTTTTCGATGCGTGCCTGCGGGCGTTCGGCGGCGCGGCGAAAGGCACTGAAACTTGCGGCATCGCGCCCGAAATTCATCGCGTAATCACGCCATTCGCCAGCCGCGACCATCCGGCCATAAAGGTCGAGGATGCGCGACAGTTCCAGCCGGTCGAAGCCGACCTGCAATTCATGCCGCGCCGGGAAATGCAGGATGGTGGTGGAATACGCCGAAGCGGTGCCGGTCTGCGGCGATGGCGAGCCGTCGGGCGTCGCCATCCGCCTCAGCTCCGCCCGGACTGGCGCAAGGCGGCGCTGGCCGGGGTCATGTCAGGCAACCCGGTCTGGGCTTCCACCCTGTCGACCAATTCGGCGAGCTGTTTTTTCAACTCGGCCACTTCGCCTTCCAGCGCATCGATCCGCTGATTGGCCGGGTCGCAGGGTTCGGGGCACGGCGTACCGTAAGGCAGGAACGGCTTCTGGTACGTCTCCGCCTTTACCAGGGTCGAGCGCGCCTTGACCCCGACCATGGTCGCGCCCTCGGCCACATCTTCGGTGACAACGGCATTGGCGCCGATCCGTCCGCGCCGTCCCACCGTGATCGGGCCCAGGATCTGCGCGCCCGACCCGACGATGACATCATCCTCCAGCGTGGGATGACGCTTGCCGCCGACGCCATTTGCAGGATTGGTCCCGCCCAGAGTAACGCATTGGTAAATCGTTACATTATTGCCAATATCGGAGGTTTCGCCGATCACCGTAAAGCCATGGTCGATGAACAGGTGCCGCCCGATCCGCGCACCCGGATGGATATCGATGGCGGTAAACAGCCGCGACAGATGATTGATCAGCCGCGCCAGGAAATACAACCGCGCCTCGAACAGCCAATGCGCCACGCGATGGAACGCCACCGCCCAGACACCGGGATACAGCAGCACTTCCCAGCGCGAACGCGGTGCGGGATCGCGCGCAACAATCGAGTCGAGATAGGCAATCAGCCGCTGAACCATGGTAACATCTATCCAATTCGTGCGGTTCAAAGCAAGCGTGGCTGGCCCGACCCGATATTTACGACCCCGACAATTCCTCCAATGCCTCACGCCAGATCGCCAGACCCGGAGCCTGCTTGCGCTCCAGGCTTAACCGGTCGACCGTGGCGACAAGGCGCTCTGCCGCAAGATGGGAACGCTCACCACGCGTTGCAAGATAGCGGGCGCCGTCATCACCGAGGGCCAGTCCCCGCGTTTCGGCATGGGCCGCGACCAATTCGGTCATCATGACGTCGTCGGGCGCGCCGATGTCAAGCCGCAGCGCCGCCGCCAGCCGCGAAGCCAGGTCGGGCAGGGTGATTTGCCACCCCCCTGCCGCGCCACCCCGTTCCCCGCCAACGTTCGCGGTCAACAGCAATGGGCGTCCGTCCTGCTGGGCGCGGTTCCAGCGGTGGAACAGCGTGGTTTCCTGCGCCTGGTCGGCATCGTCCACCGCGTCCCCGCGCCCGCTTTCAACAAACCAGCGGGCCAGCAGCGATTTGCCCGAACGCGGCGGACCGAACAGGATGGCGGTGCCGAACGGCCAGCTTGTCGCGTGGGCGAAAGCGTCGATCACCGCTTCGTTGGCCTGGCCTATGACGATCCGGCGCGGCTGCGAGCCGGGCGCGATGCCCAGCGGAAGCGCGATCTGGCTCATCATTCAGGGCCTGATGCGCAGGACATTGCCCGCGACGGACACTTGCCAGCCGCGACCGCGCAGCGCTGCCGCCAGTTCCTGGAGCGTGCCGGCATAATTCACCCGCATCACGCTGGTGCCGCCGATGGCGATGCTGGTCGTGGCCGCGCTGGCGACACCGGGTGTACCGCGCACCCCTGCCAATGCTGCGTCAATCGCCTGGGCATCGGCCGACGCGAACTGCACCGTCACCGCACTGGCGGTCGCCCTTGGCTTTTCTGTGGCAGCAGCGGTCGGCACGGTCGCGCCCGGCGATGCGGGCAGCGCGCCGGGGCCATCGATCACCGCCTGCGGACCCAACAGCGCGCCCGGATTCAGCGCCATGTCGGCGGCGGCACGTGACTGCGCCTCGACCCGCTGTTCCTCGGCGGCGCGCTGCTGTTCGCCCTGGGCGATCAATCCGGCCAGCGCGGGATCGACCGATGGGTGGTCGATGGACAGCGTCGCATCAGGCTCCAGCAAGCCCTGCTGATAGGCATTGGTATAGATCGTATCGAGCCGCTGCAGGGCCTGGCTCAGCATGGCGGGCACAGCGTCTTCGTCACGGGCGGTCAGGGTAAAGCTGTCGAGCCAGGTATTATCGGGACCATATCGCGCGGTGAAAATGCCTTTGACCGGGCCATCGGGCCACTGCCGTTCGAGTCGCGCGATCGGCATCACGACATTGCTGGCGCCGAACTGGTCGAGCAAATTGCGCCACCACACCCGGCTGCGCCGTCCGGGCTGGCCCGCCGTAATCAGCAGCGATTCGCCGCCCGCGCCCGAAGGTCGGACATAATCGATGACGCTGGCGCCGGTGCTGAACTCGGCCCAGGTCCGTTGCCAGCTCCCCTGCACTTCATAGACCTGGCCGACGCCGCCCGAATAAAGCAGCGGAATCACCAGCGTCGGCGGTGAACGGTTTACCGGTCCGCCGTTCTGCGCGGCCAATAATGCGCCTGCCCGCGCGCGATCGAACACCACTCCGAGCCGCGCAAAATAGCGATGCGGGCCGATCTGTTCATGGCCGATGACCACCGAGGACACCATGCTCTCCAGATCGCCATCGCTCACCGTCGGCCCATGCAGCCGCGCCCACGCCTGGCGATAGGCATCCTGCCAGCCCGCCAGCCGTGCCTCCTGCGCGGTCTTGCCGGTGGTGGCGACATCGATGTTATCAACTTCCATGTCGCCGGTATTGATGACGGGCGCGATGCCGCGATCACCCTCGATCTGGGCCAGCAGCCGGGCGGGACCGATCAAGGCAATGCCCCCGGCCACGGCCAGACCAAGCGCGACAGCCACGCGCAATTTCGCGCCCGGCGGGTTTCGCAGCAAGCGATGGGGGATATTTGTCAGGGTCATGAGGAACGAGGGCCTTTTGCCCAAACATGCGTGGAAAACCAAGCGCGAATGCGTCAAAGCGCGATGACAAAATGGCTGACGGTTTTTGTCGAAAATTGCGCGCCAACAGGCTAGGCGCTGCGCATCATGGAAAACAATCCCGATAATAGCCCGTACAGTTACGCCAAGGCGGGGGTTTCGATCGCTGCCGGCAATGCCCTGGTCAAGGCGATTGCGCCCTTGGCCCGCGCCACCGCCCGCGCCGGTGCCGACGCCGAACTGGGCGGTTTCGGCGGGTTTTTCGACCCGCGCGCCGCCGGTTACAACGACCCGCTGCTGGTCGCCGCCAACGATGGCGTGGGCACCAAGGTCAAGCTGGCGATCGATCACGACCGCCACGACGCCATCGGCATCGATCTTGTCGCGATGTGCGTCAACGATTTGATCGTGCAAGGCGCCGAACCGCTGTTTTTCCTGGATTATTTCTCCACCGGCCAGCTCGACAACGGCGTCGCGACCCGCGTCGTCGGGGGCATCGCCAAAGGCTGCCGGATGGCGGGTTGCGCGCTGATCGGCGGCGAGACCGCCGAAATGCCGGGCATGTACGCGGCTGGCGACTACGATCTGGCGGGATTTTGCGTGGGCGCGGTCGAACGCGGCGAGCAATTGACCGGGGATCGCGTCGCTGCGGGCGATGTCCTGATCGGGCTGGCCAGTTCGGGCGTGCATTCCAACGGCTATTCGCTGGTGCGGCGGCTGGCGGCCGACAAGGGCTGGAAGCTCGACCGCCCGGCGCTGTTCGATGCCGATCGCTTGCTGATCGACCATCTGATCGAGCCGACCCGGATTTATGTCAAAAGCCTGCTGCCGCTGATTCGGCCACAAGGAACCAAGCCCGGACGAATCCACGCCCTGGCGCATATTACCGGCGGCGGGTTGCTGGAAAACGTGCCGCGCGTGTTGCCGCATGGGCTGCATGCCCGGATCGACGCTGATCTCTGGCCGCAGCCGCGCTTGATGGCGTTCCTGCAGGCGCAGGGCCGGATAGAACCCGAAGAAATGGCGCGCACCTTCAATTGCGGAATCGGCATGGTGCTGGTGGTCGGTGCGGATCAGGCGGCGGAGGTGCTGCGCGAACTGGCCGATGCCGGGGAAACCGCCTGGGTGATCGGCGCCATTGAGGCTGGAGAAAAAGGCTGCACGGTGCGTGGCAGCGATGAAAGCTGGAGCGCGCGCGACGGCTGGAAAGCCGTGCATCTTGGCTGAGGACCCGCCACGCGGGCGCACAAAAATCGCGGTGCTGATTTCGGGCACCGGGACGAACATGGCAGCTCTGCTTTACGCCAGCCGCGCGCCCGATTGCCCCTATGAAGTGGTACTGGTCGCCAGCAATAATCCGCAAGCAGCGGGGTTGACGCTGGCTGCGGCGGAAGGCGTCGCCACCTTCGCGCTGCCGCACAAGGGCATGACACGCGGCGATCACGACCGCGCGATGGACGCCGCGATCCGGCAAAGCGGCGCTTCCTGGGTGGCGCTCTCCGGTTATATGCGCATCCTGACCGAGGAATTCGTGGCTGGCTGGGAAGGCCGCATGGTCAACATCCATCCCTCGCTGCTGCCCCGGTACAAGGGGCTGCACACGCATGAGCGGGCCATTGCCGCAGGCGATTCGCATGGCGGTTGTTCGGTGCATCTGGTGACGGCGGAACTGGACGACGGCCCGGTGCTGGGGCAAATCCCGGTCGCCATCCTGCCGGGTGACAGTGCCGCAACGCTGGCCGCGCGCGTGTTAATCGCCGAACATCAGCTCTATGCCCGCTGCCTCGCCGCACTGGTGTCGCAGGATCGCGACCCGGAATGGCTGCTGCATAACGTCCGCGCCTGCGCCCTCGCCCAGCCGCAGGCCGAGGAAAAGATGACGCATGGTATGACTTGCTTCGGGGTCAAGGGTGGCAAAAAATTCGCTTATGTCGCCACTAACCATCACGGCGACGGTCGCATATCGCTGCTGGTCAAGATCTCAGGTGTCGACGAACAGGCTATGCTGATCGAACAGGACAAGCGGCGCTATTACCGCCCCGCCTATTTCGGTGACGACTGGATCGCCATCCGCCTGGATCTCGGCGACACCGACTGGGACGGCATCGCCGACTGGCTGGCGCGAAGCTGGCGCAGCGTGGCTCCGCGCAAATTGACGGCATTGATCGACAACGCGTAATTCCTCCGCGGAACGGGAGGAATTGGTTAGATCTGCGAGAAATCCACGGGCCTGCTCTCACGCGTGCCGCGATAGAGCAGGTCGGGCTTGGTCGGATCACCGGCGAGGATGATATATTCATCATGCACTTCGACCAGCGTGCCGGCGAAGGGAAAGCCCTCCAGCGAGCCGTTGACGCGGTAGCTGACGGTGTCGCCCGGACAGGCCTCGCCCGTTTCGCCGATGCCTTGCATCGTCGATCTCCTTGCGTGCCTTGTGGGAATTTATCACCGGGAGTAGCAGTATTTCCAGCAAAAAGGGACCACGCAAATTACCCAGGACTTACCCGGTAACAAGGACTTCCCGATTGTCTGCGTCGGCGGCTCTGCGGGCGGGCTCGACGCCTATATCGAGCTGTTGCAGCACATGCCTGCCGACCTGGGTGTCGCGGTCGTCATCGTCAATCATCTGCGGGTCGTTGCCACCCAATTGCATGAAATCCTGCCGCGCTTCACCGCGATGCCGGTCTCGTTGATCACCGAGGGGCTGGATATCCTGCCCAACCATGTCTTCATCATCCCGTCGCAGCGCGATCTGCATGTCGATGAAGGTGGCTTTCGGCTGGAAC
>JALYHR010000029.1 GCA_030776465.1 Pseudomonadota bacterium | reverse complement strand
AGGAAGAAGAAGAGGATAACACCCTCAGCCTTGCCCAGATGGAGGCGCAGCTCAAGCCGGAGGCTTTGGAGAAATTTGCGCATATCACCAATCTGTTCGGGCAGTTTGAGAGGATCCAGCGCGAACGCCTTGATTCTATTGGCTTAGGTATCGATTTTCCCGCCGAAAAAGAACGCCTGTACCAGCAACTGCGCGAAGAATTGACCGCGCAGGTCGAAAGCGTGCAGTTCCATGCGACCAAAATCGAATATCTGGTCGACAATCTTTACGCCTTCAACCGTCGCCTGACCGCGCTGGGCGGGCAGATGCTGCGCCTGGCGGAACGTCACAAGGTCAGCCGCAAGGATTTCCTCGACAGCTATGTCGGGCGCGAACTGGATGACGCATGGTTGCCCGAGGTCGCCCGGAAAGACAAGAAATGGGCCGCTTTCGCGAGTGTCGAAGCCGATCCGGTTGAGCGTATCCGCGCCGAAATCGCCGACATTGCCGCCGCCACCGGGATGTCGCTCCCCGAATTTCGCCGCATCGTCAACATGGTGCAAAAGGGCGAGCGCGAGGCGCGCATCGCCAAGAAGGAAATGGTCGAAGCCAATTTGCGCCTCGTCATCTCGATCGCCAAGAAATACACCAATCGCGGGCTGCAATTCCTGGATCTTATCCAGGAAGGCAATATCGGGCTGATGAAGGCGGTCGACAAGTTCGAATACCGTCGCGGCTACAAGTTCAGCACCTATGCAACGTGGTGGATCCGGCAGGCAATCACCCGCTCGATCGCCGATCAGGCGCGCACCATCCGCATCCCGGTGCACATGATCGAGACGATCAACAAGCTGGTGCGCACCAGCCGGCAATTCCTGCACGAGCAGGGCCGCGAGCCCACACCCGAGGAAATGGCCGAGCGGCTGTCGATGCCGCTGGAAAAAGTCCGCAAGGTGATGAAAATCGCCAAGGAACCGATCAGCCTCGAAACCCCGATCGGCGACGAGGAAGATTCGCATCTCGGCGATTTCATCGAGGACAAGAACGCGATCATCCCCGTGGACGCAGCGATCCAGGCGAACCTCAAGGAAACCGTCACCCGCGTGCTGGCCTCACTCACCCCGCGCGAGGAACGCGTGCTGCGCATGCGGTTTGGAATCGGCATGAACACCGATCACACCCTGGAAGAAGTCGGTCAGCAGTTCTCCGTCACCCGCGAACGCATCCGCCAGATCGAAGCGAAGGCGCTGCGCAAGCTCAAACACCCCAGCCGCAGCCGCAAGATGCGCAGTTTCCTGGATCAGTAGCTTTCCAAGGCTAGTTAAAGATTAAGACGCAGGGGCCATCGCCCCTGCACCCCATTCATTACGCTGACGCTTGAATGATGGCGATGCTGCGCCGGGGGCGATCCGTTCCATGGAACCAAGTGGCGCAGGGCGCGCTATGCGTTCGGACATGGATCGTGTTACGAGCAAGCGGCGCCGCAGTCTCAGGGAAGCGACAAGTCATGAGTTCGACACCGCAAGAGCTGCCCCGCCGCGTCTGGCTGATGGGCCTGGCCAATATGAGCTATGGCTATGGCTATGCCGTTGTGCTGGTAACCGCGCCGCAATTGCTGGCCGCGCGCGGCGTGCCCGAACCGACGATCGCCAATCTGACGGCACTGGTCATGACCGTGGGGTTGGCCACTTTCGCGCTGGCGCCGCTGCTCGATTGCTGGGTAAGCCGGCGAAGCTGGGCCATCGGCCTGGCCTTGTTGGCGGCATCGCTGATGTTCGCCACGCTGATGTTGCCCGCGCATAGCCCGCTGTTTGCCGCCGCACTGTGTTCCGCCGGGCTGACGCTGTCGCTTTATAGCTCGGCAATCGGCGGCTGGCTGGGCGCGGCTCTGCCCAAAAGCGCCGACGAAACCATCGGCACCTGGTTCAATATCGGTAATGCCAGCGGGTTCGGTATCGGCGCACAGGTGCAATTCTGGCTTCTGACCCATTTGTCTGTGCCGCTCGGCCCGGCTATCGTCGTCGCGTTGGGCCTGCTCCCGCTCGCCACTTTGGCGGTGATGCCTTCGCCCGATGCCGAGCGTTCCGCCATGCGCGAAAGCTTTGGCCGATTAGCGCGCGACATGGCGCAATTGCTGAGGCAAGGCTCGGTGTTGCGCATCCTGGCGTTGTTCATCCTGCCCTGCGGCGCGTTTACGTTGACCAATGCTTTTGGCGGCATTGGCGGGGCGTTCCATGCATCGCCCGCGCTGGTCGACAGCGCCACCGGGTTCATATCGGTGATCGTCTGCCTGATCGCGGCGTTGCTGTTCAAACCGCTGCTGACGCGGGTGCGCGCACCGCTGGCCTATCTGGCGGTGGGCACGATCGGCGCGATATTCACCTTGTCGCTGCTGTCGCTGCCGCTGGCGCCGTGGGTGTTCGTCCTGGCCGTTGTGGGCGAGAACATTGCCCAGACTTGCGCGCAGATTGCCCAGAACACCATGGTTTTCCGCTCGATCCCGCTGGGCAGCGCGCTGGCATCCAGTCAATTTGGCCTGTTATCGACCGCTGCCACGGTGCCATACGCTTATATGCAGGCGCTCGACGGGCGCGGCTATGGCTGGCGCGGCGTTTCCGGATCGTTCCTGACCGACGCCTTCATCAGCATGGCCGCCTGCGCGCTGGTGCTGGTGCCGGTGCTGCGCTGGCTGCGCGCCGGTAAATTGGAAGCGCCACAGGACACCCCGGCTCATGCCCCCGCCTGATATAAATCGAACAGAGGGTTCTGTTTTGGCGCGCCGAGCCTAAATAGGCCCCATGCCTCCAGATACAGCGATCAACGATCCCAATGCCCGCCACGACGGCTGGCGCACGCTCCGGCGCTTTCTGCCGTATTTGTGGCCCCATGATAATCCCGGATTGCGCATCCGCATTGTCGTCGCTGGGTTGTTGGTGCTCGCCTCGATAGCGGTGCAGAACGGATTGCCGTTCCTGCTCGAATGGGCAGTGAACGCCATGAAGATGGTGGGGCCGCGGGTGATGCAGGCAGCGCTGCTGTTTGTTCTGGCCTATAGTTTCGGACGCTTCAGCGGCGTCGCCTTCGACAATCTGCGCAACATCGTTTTCGAACGGGTCGGGCAGGACGCGACCCGCGCGCTGGCCGAAAATGTCTTCGAGCGGCTGCACCAGCTTTCGCTGCGGTTTCATCTGGCCCGGCGCACCGGCGAGGTGACCAAGGTCATCGACCGCGGCACCAAGAGCATCGACACCATGCTCTATTTCATGCTGTTCAACATTGCCCCAACGGTAGTGAACCTCGCTATCGCTGAAATAGTATTCAAAGTGAAATTCGGGTGGGGCCTGGTGACGGCCACCGCGATCGCCGTGACCGCTTATCTGTGGGTGACACGAGCGATCACCGAATGGCGCACGCAACTGCGCGAAACCATGAACCGGCTCGATGGTCATGCGATGGCGCGTGCCGTCGACTCGCTGCTCAATTACGAGACGGTCAAATATTTTGCCGCCGAGGCGCGCGAACATGCCCGCTATGCCCAGGCCACACGGGCCTATGCCGATGCCGCCGTCAAAAGCGAAAACAGCCTTGGCCTGCTTAACATGGCGCAGGGACTGGTGCTGAATCTGCTGATGGCGGGGGCCATGGCCTATGTCGTCTGGGGCTGGATGCAGGGCCGTTACAGCGCTGGCGAGCTGGTGTTCGTGCAGTCCTATCTGACCCAGTTGTTCCGCCCGCTCGACATGCTAGGCATGGTCTATCGCACGATCCGCCAGGGGCTGATCGACATGGCGGCGATGTTCAAGCTGATGGATACCGATATCGAGGTGCAGGATATTCCCGGCGCCCCGGCGCTGGTGATCCGGCGTTCGACGATCATCTTCGACAATGTCGTGTTCGGCTATGAACGCGACCGTCAGATCCTTCACGGGCTCAGTTTTGAGGTGCCCGCCGGTCATCAGGTCGCGCTGGTCGGGCCATCGGGCGCAGGCAAATCCACCGTAGCGCGGTTGTTGTTCCGCTTTTATGATCCGTGGAGCGGGCGCATCCTGATTGACGGGCAGGATATTGCCAAGGTCACTCAACTGTCGCTGCGCGCCACGCTGGGCATCGTGCCGCAGGATTCGGTGCTGTTCAACGACACCATCGGCTATAACATCGCCTATGGCCGCGACGGCGCGACGGCCCAGGATATCGAGCGCGCCGCACGCGGAGCTGCGATCTGGCCGCTGATCGAGCGGCTGCCCAAGGGATTGGCCACCGAAGTCGGCGAACGCGGACTGAAATTGTCGGGCGGTGAGAAACAGCGTGTCGCCATCGCGCGGACCCTGTTGAAAAACCCGCCGATCCTGCTGCTCGACGAAGCGACCAGCGCGCTGGATACGCGGACCGAACAGGACATCCTGGCGACGCTGCACCAATTGTCCGCCAATCGCACCAGCCTGTCGATCGCGCATCGCCTCTCCACCATCGCCGAAGCCGACACGATTTTCGTGCTCAACGAAGGGCGGCTGGCCGAGGCGGGATCACATGGCGAACTGCTGCGCCGCGATGGGCTCTACGCCGATATGTGGAACCGCCAGGCTTCCGAAGTCGAGGAATTGACCGAGGCGGCGGAGTGATACCGAGACCACCAGACAAACCCGCCCGTTCGTGCTGAGCTTGTCGAAGCATTGTCCTTATTCTCTGCAAGCCTCTCAAAAGAAAGGCAGTCCTTCGACAAGCTCAGGATAGACGGAGGGAGCAGTTGAGGCACGATCACCGCCCGTCGCCCCCAAAGCAAGAGGCCGGAACCTTTCGGTCCCGGCCTCCGCGTGACGATCTGGTGATCGGTTGGTTCAGAAGCTGGCGGTGATCGATCCCACCGGAGCGAGCTTGCCATAGCGATAGGTGCTGTTGTTGAGCGTGGAACCCACCGCACCCAGACCCGCATTAGCGACATCGCTGCGGCTGATGTTGGTGCCTACGGCCGAGATGTCGAAAGTCAGCGACTTCCACTTGTAGCTGATGCCCGCCGTGTAATCGAGGTATTCCTTAACGAAGTTCAGACCGCCGCCAGTGTGGCCCAAGTGGCTATGAAAGGTCAACGCTGGTTCTTTTACGGGGCTGAAGCTCAGCTCGCCATATTCGTACATGCTGTACTTGGTGGCGGTATTATAGAAGTTGAAATAATGCTGCTTCGGTGCCCAGTTGAGACCAACCTTGGCGGTGATCGGACCATAGGACTTACTCAAGTCGCCATAGACTTCGAAGATGTTGTTGGCAGTGAGATTGGGGTAGATGTAGCCGTACAAGCCAGCATCGAAGGTTACGCCAGACTTGCCGAGGGCATGCGTGTAACCACCATAAACGTCGATCTCAGTCCCGCCGTTGGGGGTAAAGTAGAAATCATATGATGCAAGGCTGCCGTCTGCATTGACGTTGCGATTGCCGGCGCCGCCCGATCCCCACATCGAGATATAAAAGCCCGACTTGTCGCTGACCGTAAAGGTAGCCTGCACGGTAGGCTTGCTGTCCGATTGGGTAAGCCCACGGAACTTGTATTGCGAAACGATCGCGGCAGCGCCGGTGATGGTGAATTCGGGAGCTGGAGCGTCGTCAGCGAAGGCGGCTTCGCTGGTGAAACCAATAGCAAGCGCGGCAACCGCGCCTAGAAACTTCATATTCATAAGGAGCCCTTTCAATAGCTTTCAGGGTTCCTTCCTGCGGCCGCTAGCTTGCCCTTCTAAGCGAGAGCAATGCTGCGGCTGCGGTCCAACTATCAAGTGATGGTGCGACGCACAACCAGATGTGCGGTTGTTGACGCTATTGACCGACATCTGTTGCTTTTGTGCAACAGGCGGTGGCACCTCGGTCAGTAATCGGACTCTTTCCAGATCACCGCCTGCGCGACTTTGACGCAGCCTTCGATGGCGTCGAAGGTCATGGCCGGTGATCCATACAGGAACCAGCCCTGCGCCAGTGCTTCGGACACGCGCTCGCAAAACGCCCGGTCATCCTTGCCCGTCAACAAGCGATAGACCGGGCGGCCATCGGGCGGCCCATCCGGCAAAGGCGCGCGATTCTCACTCACCGGGCGGGCTCCCATCACAAGATATATTTCGACAGATCGGTGTCGCGGGCCAGCCCGGCCAGCTTGCCCTGGACGTAGGCCGCATCGATCATCACCGTATCGCCGCGCCGATCCTCGGCCTCGAAGCTCAATTCCTCCAGCAGCTTTTCCATCACCGTCTGCAGCCGTCGCGCGCCGATATTCTCGATGCTTTCGTTCACTTGCGCGGCGATTCGCGCGATTTCGCGGATGGCATCAGGGGTGAAATCGAGCGCGACCTGTTCGGTTTCCAGCAAGGCCCGATATTGCGACACCAGATTGGCGCGCGTTTCCGATAGAATGCGGACGAAATCTTCCTCGGTCAGCGCTTTCAATTCCACTCGAATCGGCAATCGCCCCTGCAATTCGGGCAGCATATCGCTGGGCTTGGCGATATGGAAAGCACCGCTGGCGATGAACAGCACATGGTCGGTCTTCATCGGGCCATATTTGGTGGCGATCGTCGTGCCCTCGATCAGCGGCAGCAAGTCGCGCTGCACGCCTTCGCGGCTGACCGACCCGCCGCGCACGTCCGAAACCGCGATCTTGTCGATTTCATCTATAAAAACAATACCATTGTCCTCGGCATTGGCCAAGGCAACGCGCGCGACATCGTCCTGGTCCATACGCTTTTCGGCTTCCTCGTCGACCAGCCGGTCCCAGGCCTCGGGCACCTTGAATTTGCGCCGCTTGAGGTTCTGCTTGCCGAACGCCTTGCCCATCATATCCGACAGGTTAATCATGCCGATGCCGCCGGGCATGCCGGGAATCTCCATCGGCGCCGGGGCGTCCTCGACCTCGATTTCGACTTCGACCTCGTTCATCGCGTTTTCGACGATACGCTGGCGGAAACTTTCCCGCGTCGCCTCGCTTGCGCCCTCACCCACCAGCGCCTTCAACAATCGGTCCATCGCCGCTGTCGACGCCGCCCCGCGCACCGCCTCCCGCCGACGGTCCTTTTCAATGCGAACCGCTTCCTCGGCCAGATCGCGTCCGATCTGCTCGACATCGCGCCCGACATAACCAACCTCGGTGAACTTGGTAGCCTCCACCTTGACGAAAGGCGCCTCGGCCAGCCGCGCCAGCCGACGGCTGATCTCGGTCTTGCCGCAACCCGTCGGCCCGATCATCAAAATGTTCTTGGGCGTCACCTCATCGCGCAATTCCGGCGACAACCGCTGCCGCCGCCAGCGATTGCGCAGTGCCACCGCCACCGCGCGCTTGGCATCGCGCTGGCCGACAATGTGCTCGTCGAGCGCTGCGACGATGGCTTTTGGAGTGAGGTTGTCTTTCATTTGAAGTCCTGAGTAATTGAAGCGATAGATGCGAGGGGTAATCCCCTCGCGCTCCCCGTCATGTCGTCGTTGCGCGCCGCCTCTTGGTTTTTCTACGCCGCGAAGTGGCTATATTAATGCCTGCGGCGCTGAAATTTTGCGCCAAGATCGAGGATGTGCACAACAAAAAGGATGGGGGTTTGGGGCTTATGGCCCCAAGACTTATTCTTGTTTCTCTGAATTTAAATTTTTCACCCGATCGTCTCCAAAGTCACCCGGTCATTGGTAAACACGCAGACCTCGGCGGCGACGGCCATGGCGCGGCGGGCGATGACTTCGGCATCGGCTTCGTAATCGGTCAGCGCGCGCGCGGCGGCCAGGGCATAATTGCCACCCGAGCCGATGGCGGCGATCATGGTGTCCTGGCTGGCTTCGGGTTCCAGGACGTCGCCGTTGCCAGTCAGGATGAGCAGGCTTTCCGCGTCGGCGACGATCATCAGGGCCTCCAGATTGCGCAGATATTTGTCGGTGCGCCAGTCCTTGGCCAGTTCGACGGCAGCGCGCATTAACTGGCCGTGATGTTGTTCCAGCTTTTTTTCGAGGCGGTCGAACAGGGTGAAGGCATCGGCGGTGGCCCCGGCGAATCCGGCGATGACCTTGCCGCGTCCGCTGTCATCGCTGGCGCCAAGGCGGCGCACTTTGCGGGCGTTGGGCTTCATCACGGTGTTGCCCATGGATACCTGGCCATCGCCGGCGATGACGGTCTTGCCGCCCTTGCGCACGCCGATGATGGTGGTGCCGTGCCACTGGGTCAGGCCGTGTCGAGAAAGCCCGTGGCTGTCGTTGCTGTCATTCATGGCCGGGATATATAGTGGAACGCGCCGGGTTCAAGCCGGGGAGTTCAATCCAGACGTCTGGTTCTAGCTGCCGTTCGGCCCAGTTCCCGGCGCGCCGCCGCCAGGGCCACCAGGGCCGCCGCCTACACCCCCCGCGCCGACCGAGCCGATATTGCCGAACATATCCTCCAGAAAGCTGCGGTTGCGGCGGCCCAGTGTCGGGGTCGCTGTATGATCGGGGTTAAGCCGCACGACATGATCCACGCTGGCCTTGTCGATGCCCGACACATTACCCTTTGGGTCAAAGCGCACGCGCAGCACCGTCTCCTTCGTGGTATGCGGCGATCCGAAGGGAAGCTGCCGGGTGTCGATGGCGACATAATACCACGCAGGCTCACCAAACTGGCTGGTGAAGGTCGGTCGGCCCAGCGTGCGTTCCACCGATAGCCGGTTGTCGATGCCCGGCTGCACCGTTTCCAGCAGCGTCTGATCGATCATGAACCCGCGATGGTCGTGAATCGCGGTGCATCCGCCAGTCAACGCCGCAACCCCAGCGGCCAGCGCCAACCCCTTCAGCATGTGTCCACTCACCCGCATGTTCAACCTGCTCCAAATAACGCACCACGTATTTTCGGGCGACAGCTTGCCAGCCGCCGCCTCGATCCTGTACGGGCCAAATCTACGGACCGAGCCTTAAGCGCCGCCGCAACCAAGCGCAATGCGCATGAGGCGAGCGGTTTTAATTGGCCCTGAACAAATTTTGCCCCGTAAGCACGGGCAATATACGCAGCCGCATCGAAAGGACCAACGCATGTCCCTCCTCTCGCGCATCTGGCGCCCACGCGGTGACGATCAGGCCGCTGTGCGTCCGCTATGGCACCGCGTAGTGGAAATCGGGCGTCAAAAGGCCTGGTATGCCGATGCCGGGGCCGCCGATACCGTGCCGGGCCGTTTCGACATCATCTCGCTGGTGCTGGCGCTGGTAATGCTGCGGATGGAACGCGAGCCTGCGTTGATTACGCCATCGGTGCGGCTGACCGAATTGTTCGTCACCGACATGGACGGCCAATTGCGCCAAAGCGGCGTGGGCGACCTGATGGTGGGCAAGCATATGGGCAAGCTGATGGGCGTGCTGGGCGGGCGACTCGACGCGCTGCGGGATGCGCTGGCCGAGCCCGGTGATGATGCTCTGATTGCGGCGATTACGCGCAATGTCACGCTGTTGCCGACCGGCGATGCCGCCGTTCTGGCTGGCCTTGCCCGCACCCTGGCCGCGCAATTAAGCGCCACTCCCGCCGAGGCGCTGCTGGCTGGTGAAATCGCACGATGAGCGTGTTGCCGCCGCCCGAATTCAGCCGAAAAATCGATATCCGCGAGATCGGTGACAAACCGGTCCATCTGTCGGCCACCGCCGGGGAATGCGCCGCGCTCGCCCGCCGTTTCGGCATCGTCGCGGTGCTGCGGCTGGAGGCGGAGGTGTTGCTCACACCAAAGGGTCGCAAGGTCGAGGCGAGCGGCAGCTTTACCGCCGACATCATCCAAAGCTGCGCCATCTCCGCCGAAGACCTGCCCGTCCATATCGCCGAACCCCTGCTGCTGCGCTTCGTCCCGGCGCAAGCAGCAAAGCGCGTCGAAGCCGAAATCGAACTGGCCGCCGATGATTGCGACGAGATCGAATACACCGGCACCGCCTTCGACCTAGGCGAAGAAATCGCACAAAGCCTGGCCGTAGCGATCGACCCGTTTGCGGTGGGCCCGATGGCGGAGGAAGCACGGCGCAAAGCGGGGTTGCTCAGTCCAGACGCCGCCGGGCCTTTTGCGGCTTTGGCGAAGTTGAAGGGGCCACAAGAATAGAAGGTTTCCTGGGGCTTTTTGCCCCAGACCCCTTTCATTTGGCCGTAGTGCACGGTTCAGATGCAAGCGGTGTCGCCGCGCCGCAGGCTTCAGTGGTGCTGAGATTCCGCCACCGTCGAGCGATTCCACAGGCTTCATCCGTCAGATCCTCACCACTAGAGCGTCGTGCCGTTAATCTGAATCGCCAACCAAACCCGTCTACCCTGAGCTTGTCGAAGGGCTGTCCTTCCTTCTTGAGACCATGCGGGGCGCACGAAGAAAAGGACAATGCTTCGACAAGCTCAGCACGGACGGGGAGTGGCGCAGATTTAACGCACGTTGCTCTAGCTGAGGGCCGCGACGTGGATGAGGCGCAAAATAAATGACGGGGAGCCCGAGGGGATACCCCTCGCACCTAAACCTTCAATCTCTCAAAACGGGATATCGTCGTCCAGATCGTCGCCGAATGCCGGCTTGGGGGAACCGCCGCGTGAGCTGTCGCCGCCGAAACCACCCCCGCCTGCACCCGCGCCGCCGCGCGGGGCGTCGT
>JALYHR010000028.1 GCA_030776465.1 Pseudomonadota bacterium | reverse complement strand
GCCCACCCCTAACCCCTCCCGCAAGCGGGAGGGGAACAGCGCACGCCTTGCCGTTTGGCCTAAATGCAAATGCCGTGCCCGAGGCGGGACTATTTCACCCCTTCTCGATCAGCGTCCCCGCGCCGCGCGAGGTGAAGATTTCCAGCAGCATCGCGTGCGGCACCCGCCCATCCAGAACGACCGCCGCTTCGCACCCGGCCTCCACCGCATGGACGCAGGTTTCCAGCTTGGGGATCATCCCGCCCTGGATGATGCCGTCCTGCCGCAGTCTGTCGATTTCCGCCGGGATCAGCCGGGGAATCAAGCGTTTTTCGGCATCGAGCACCCCCATGACATCGGTCAGCAGGAACAGCCGCGAGGCGCCCATCGCGGCGGCAATCGCGCCCGCCATGGTGTCGGCGTTGATATTATAGGTTTCCCCGTCCAGCCCGACGCCGATCGGCGCGATCACCGGGATCATGCCCGCCGCGCAGATGGTATCGATGACGGTCAGGTCGCTCACCTCGGGATCGCCGACGAAACCCAGGTCCAGCGCTTCCTCGATCTGGCTGTCGGGGTCGCGAACGGTGCGTTTCAGCTTATGCGCGGTGATGAGCCCGCCATCCTTGCCCGAAATGCCGATCGCCTTGCCCCCGGCGCGCGAAATCCAGCTGACCAATTCCTTGTTGATCGCCCCGGACAGCACCATTTCGGCGATTTCCGCGGTCGCCTTGTCGGTCACTCTCAAGCCATCGACAAACCGCGATTCGACGCCCAGTTTCTTGAGCATCGCGCCGATCTGCGGGCCGCCGCCATGGACCACCACCGGGTTGATCCCGACCGCTTTCAACAGCACCACATCCTCGGCGAAATCGCGCGCCAGCGTGGCATCGCCCATGGCATGGCCGCCGTATTTCACGACGAAAGTCTTGCCGGCATAGCGCTGGAGGTACGGCAACGCCTCGACCAGCGTTTCCGCCTTGGCCAGCAGCACCGGGTCATGATCGTAAGCCATGGGGACGTCTACCTTAGAGCATACTGCGGTCAAACTGAATCGCCAACCAAACCCGTCTACCCTGAGCTTGTCGAAGGGCTGCACTTCTCTCTTGAGACCGGGCGTAGCGCACGAAGTAAAGAACAATGCTTCGACAAGCTCAGCATGGACGGGGTGTGGCGCAGATTTAGCGCATGTTACCTTATTGCCGGGGCGACGAAGCGCCGGGGAGCGCCAATCATTCCCCGCCGATCAATTCCTGGATCTTGGCCATCAACCCCTGGATGCGTGTTGCGGCTTCGGAGAACGTCTTCACATCGTCGCGGTTGTTGTTGCCGCGCGCTTCCTTGACCGCTTCGACATAGCCTTCATGGTCGACTTCCAGGGCATCGATCAGCATTTCGGCTTCGTCTGTGGTCAGCGCCAACTGGATCATTGCTGCGGCGGGAACTGAGGCGGGCTGCTTGGACATGGGCTTGCGTTCTCTCAAAGCTGGAATTCAGGCGAGCGGGTTGTCAACCGCCGGTTTCAACAATTCGCGCACGAACGGAATAAGCCCGGTCTGGCGTGCCCGGCGCATGCGCTCGGCGGCGAGTATCTGGGTCACCTTGTCGAAACAAGTGTCGATATCGTCGTTGACCACGACATAATCATAGCCGTCCCAATGGCTGATTTCGGCGCGCGCGCGATCCATACGGTTGTTGATGATGGCCGGGCTGTCGGTGCCGCGCCCGGTCAGGCGGCGGCGCAGTTCATCGATGCTGGGCGGCAGCAGGAACACGCGGACGACGTCGGTTTCCAGTTTTTGGTACAACTGCTGCGTGCCTTGCCAGTCGATGTCGAACAGGAAATCCTGGCCCGCGCGAAGCCCTGCCTTCACCTGGGCCTTGGGCGTGCCATAATCATAGCCGAAGACCTCCGCCCATTCGAGCAGTTCTTCCGCCTCGACCATGCGCGCAAATTCGGCTGGTGAGACAAAATGATAATCGCTGCCGTCGACTTCGCCGGGGCGCATCGGCCGCGTCGTGCAGGATACCGACATCGCGATATCGGGGTCATGCGCCAGCAATCGGCGCGCCAGCGTGGTCTTGCCCGTGCCCGATGGCGAGGACATGATGAACATGAGGCCACGGCGGTGCAGGGCGTCTGATTGTTTCATGAGTGGGGTCGATACCAGAAAGTCAGGCGCAAGGCTTTTTGTTTTCGCGTGATTAAAGTACAAAACCGGTACCCACTTTTTGCCATCACGCTTGGCCGAAGACGCGCACTTTTATCGGCGCAGTTTGGCGAGTCCGCCGGGAACAGCCACCTGCCGCGCCTTGTGACGGTCATGCAGCGCCTTGGCGATCAACGCACCGCTAATCACGATCGCGCCAGGTACCGATCGGGTCGCCACGCGCACCAGCGCGGCACTGGCAACCCGCCTGCGTAGCGAGGGCTTTTTGGGCTTTTCCTGCTCGTCCGATACTTCATTCTGGACCACGGCGGCGGCCGCCACGCTCTTGATCGCCTGCTCCAGCAATTTGGGACCATGCTCTCGGGCGATCTGGGCAAAGACGCGCTTGTTCACCGGAATATCCTTAGGCAAAAACTACTTTTTGCGACCGAAATCGACCGACACCACGTTCGAGCCATCCTCGCTGACCGCAGCGGGCTTGGCGGGTTCGGCATCCGGCGCATCGTTTTGCGCATCGTCGTGCGCGGCTGGTTCCAGGTCGCCGCTTGCTGACTGGAACTGCAAACCGAAATCGACCGCCGGATCGACGAATGCGGTAATCGCGGCAAAGGGAATACTCAGCTTCGATGGTATCTGGTTGAAGCTCAAGCCCACTGAAAAGCCCACGTCGGTCACCTTCAACTCCCAGAATTTGTTCTGGAGGACGATGGTCATTTCGTCGGGAAACCGCGCGCGCAACGCTGGCGGCACGGTCACGCCCGGCGCGCCGGTCTTGAAGGTGATATAGAAATGGTGATTGCCCGGCAAATCGCCGCCCGTCGCCTCGACCTGGCCCAGCACCCGACCGACCACCGCGCGCAGGGCCTCCTGCACGATTTCATCATAGGGGATCAGGCTGTCGGACGTCTCGTTCATAGCGGACATCAAGTGGCGTCGGCAGGCGGGCGGGTCAAGGTGCATTCGTCGTTCTATTGACGGTTTGTCCGGGAACGTGGCTATTTCGCCCACGCCGGGTCGCCTGCAAATGCCGTGCTGGACAACAAGCCCCGGCTTTCTATAGGGGCCAAGCCATGCGCATTGCCCGGATCGCCCGCAAGACTCACGAAACCGACATCGCCGTTGAGGTCAACCTCGACGGCAGCGGCGCTTATGACGTCGCCACCGGCATCGGTTTCCTCGACCACATGATCGAGCAGTTCTCGCGCCATTCGCTGATCGACATCACTTGCCATATCAAAGGCGACCTCCACGTCGATCAACACCACACCACCGAAGACAGCGCCATCGCCATCGGCCAGTGCATTGTCGAGGCGTTGGGCGACAAGGCCGGGATCGGGCGCTATGGCATGGCCTATTCGCCGATGGACGAGGTGCTGGCGCGTGTCGCCCTGGATATTTCGGGACGGCCATGGCTGGTCTGGAAAGCCGATTTCACCCAGCCGCGCCTGGGCGAGATGGACACCGAATTGTTCCAGCACTGGTTCCATTCGATCGCGCAGGCTGCGGGCATCACGCTGCATGTCGAAGTGCTGTACGGCCAGAACAATCACCACATCATCGAGGGCATCTTCAAAGGCTTCGCCCGCGCCATGCGCAGCGCGGTGGAACTTGACCCGCGCAAAGGCGGCGCGATTCCGTCCACCAAAGGGTTGTTAGGTCCAGGCTCGCTCGAAAATTGACCGCTTCGCTGAAAGGTTGAATGCGATGGCCGACACGCTGGCACTGATCGATTACGGCGCGGGCAACCTCCATTCCGTCGCCAACGCCTTGCGCGCGGCGGGGGCAGAAAGTGTCGTCATCACCGCCGACCCCAACGTCGTGCGCGCCGCCGACCGCATCGTGCTGCCCGGCGTCGGTTCATTCAAGGCCTGCGCCGAAGGGCTCGATGCGATCCCCGGACTGGTCGAGGCCATGACCGAGCGGGTCATGGTCGGCGCCGCGCCGTTCCTGGGCATCTGCGTCGGCATGCAATTGCTTGCCGATCAAGGTGTGGAGCACGGCGTCACGCCGGGCCTCGGCTGGATCGCCGGTGAGGTCCGGCGCATCGACATCGCCGATCCCGCGATCAAGATCCCCCATATGGGCTGGAACGACGTCAACCCCGCCAATCACATCGACGGCGCCGCGCTGATCGTGCCGGGCGAGGCCTATTTCCTCCATTCCTACCATCTCGTCCCCGACAGCGGCCTGCACATCGCGGCGATGACCGATCATGGCGGCGGCATCGTCGCGGCGGTCGCCCGCGACAACATCATCGGCGTGCAGTTCCACCCGGAAAAAAGCCAGTCCTACGGACTCGAACTGCTCAGCCGCTTTCTGGAATGGAAACCATGATCGTCTTTCCCGCCATCGACCTCAAAGCCGGCCAGGTCGTGCGTCTGGCCGAGGGCGATATGGCGCGCGCCACCGTCTATGGCGACGATCCCGCGCAGCAGGCGCTGCTGTTTGCCGAAGCAGGCGCGCAATTCCTGCATGTCGTCGATCTCGACGGTGCCTTTGCCGGGCGCGCCGAAAACAAGGACGCGGTCGAATGCATCCTGTCGGCCTTCCCCGGCCACGTCCAGCTTGGCGGCGGCATCCGCACGCCCGCAGCAGTCGAAGGCTGGTTCGACCTCGGGGTCAGCCGCATCGTCATCGGCACCGCCGCGCTGAAAGACCCCGCTTTCGTGCATGACATGGCCAAGGCGTTCCCCAGCGGCATCGTCGTCGCCGTCGACGCCCGCGACGGCATGATCGCCACCGAGGGCTGGGCCGAGGTCTCCACCATGCCCGTCGTCGACATGGCCCGCCGTTTCGAGGATGCCGGTGTCGCCAGCCTGCTATTCACCGACATCGGCCGCGACGGCATGCTCAAAGGCTGCAACATCGAAGCCACCGTCGATCTCGCCCGCGCCACGCAATTGCCGGTGATCGCCAGCGGCGGCGTCGCCGGTCTGGATGACATCCACATGCTGAAAATCCACGCCGCCGACGGCATAGAGGGCGTTATCACCGGGCGGGCGCTGTACGATGGGCGGTTGGATCTGGCCGCCGCCATAGCGATCGCTGGGAAACCCTGAGCCATGACCGTCCGCATCCGCGTCATCCCCTGCCTTGATGTCCGCGATGGCCGCGTGGTCAAGGGGGTCAATTTCGTCGATCTGCGCGATGCGGGCGACCCCGTCGAACAAGCCCGCGCCTATGATCTGGCGGGCGCCGACGAACTCTGTTTCCTCGACATTTCCGCCAGCCACGAAGGCCGCGGCACGCTGCTCGATGTCGTCAGCCGCACCGCCGGGGTCTGCTTCATGCCGCTCACCGTCGGCGGCGGCGTCCGCAGCGCCGAAGACGCACGCGAGCTTTTGTTGGCCGGTGCCGACAAAGTCGCCGTCAACAGCGCCGCCGTATCCCGCCCCGAAGTCGTCGCCGATATCGCCAACCGCTTCGGCAGCCAATGCGTCGTCGCCTCGGTCGATGCGCGGCGTTCTGAAAATGGCTGGGAAATTTTCACCCACGGCGGCCGCCGCGCCACCGGCATCGACGCCATCGCCCACGCCATACGCCTCGCCGACCTCGGCGCAGGCGAATTGCTCGTCACCTCAATGGACGGCGACGGCACCCAAGCAGGTTACGACCTGTCCCTCACCCGCGCCATCGCCGACGCCGTCCGCGTCCCCGTCATCGCCAGCGGCGGCGTCGGCACCCTCGATCACCTCGTCGCCGGAGTAACCCAAGGCCACGCCAGCGCCGTCCTAGCCGCCTCGATCTTCCATTTCGGCACGCATACGATTGCCGAAGCGCATGCGGCCTTGCGGGCGGCGGGGTTGCCGGCGCGTGGGTAAGGCTTAAGTGAAGGCTGAAGGTTCGAGGGGCAAAACCCCTCGACCACCCCGTCATTTTTCGTTGCGCGCCGTTTCAGTGTATACATACCCGCGATCCGGTTGATAATTCACTTGGGGCACGCACAAAAGTTCCGCTCATTCGGCGCTGTTGTGTTTGGCGAAGGGATCGATCAGATTCGAAAGACACCTTCCCGGTTGGCATGAGCGGCTTCTTCCTTGCCCTGCCAGCGGAAGCTGACTTCCAGCTTGAAACCACAATGGTCGGCCAGTTCACAAATTTGGCGGAAAGCAGCATTGCTCTGTGTAGAAATTTATCAACTGTGGGCAGCGAGCAGGGAAGTGCAAATGACATCATTGGTTTGAGGCTACTGACGAGCGGTAATGCGCACCGCACTTAGCTCCCCTCCCGCTTGCGGGAGGGGTTGGGGGTGGGCATTGGCACACGCAATGTCGGATAGAACGCGCAACGTCGGACGGAAGAAGTGCCCACCCC
>JALYHR010000027.1 GCA_030776465.1 Pseudomonadota bacterium | reverse complement strand
GGGGCAAACCCCTCGGGCACCCCGTCATTTTTGGTTGTGCGCTACGGCGCCCGATGTGATCCCTAAACTCCCCTCCCGCCTGCGGGAGGGGCCGGGGGTGGGCATTCTTTTCCCCGGTGGGTAGCGGTTGGAGACAGTAACTTCAGCGATGATGATTGAATGTTTTGGTCGCAGCGCACGCAATTCGCCGCTATGCCCACGCGATGGCCAAGGGTATCTTCGTCCACCGAACTGACTCGATATATGATGACAGCCCCGCGAAGCAATATCAGTTTCCTCGACTGTACCTCGGTCGAGTCAACGCCTGCATTGGTGATTGGATAATCTATTACGAGCCAGGTAAGGTACGGAGCACGCGGGGTTATTTCGCCGTCGCCAAGGTCGCGCAGGTTGTGCCCGATCCAACGTCCAAAGACATGTATCTCGCTCTCATCGAGCCCGGCAGCTATCTCGATTTTGTCAATCCTGTGCCCTTCAATGGAACGTTCGGCGTCGTCGAACGGGGCGTCCTCAATGAAGAGGGCAAGAACTCGGGTCGCGCGCAATCGGCTGTCAGGCCGTTATCCGATGGAGATTTCAATCGCATCATCGACCTGGGTCTCGCCGACGACGAGGATTTCCTGCCGCGCATAGACGTACCCGATACTCACCAGTCCCACGAAGAGAACAGGCTTCGGGAGGATCGGCTTCCTTTTGTGTTTGAGGTGGAACGGGACCGCGTCGCTAATCTTGGCTCACGTCTGGTTCGCGATCGAATGTTTCGGCGCCGCGTCGTAGGTGCTTATGACGCACGCTGCGCAATAACGGGCCTTAAGCTGATAAACGGGGGTGGCAGGGCAGAAGTAGAGGCTGCCCACATTCGTCCTGTCGATCGCGGTGGTCCTGATATCGTGACCAACGGCATTGCACTGTCTGGTACTGCCCATTGGATGTTCGACAGAGGCTTGCTCGCGCTTGGCGACAACCTGGAAATTCTTGTCAGTCGGCATGCGAATGACCTAGAAAGCATCCGCGCAATGATCAACCGGAGCGGGTTTGCCATTCCTCCCGAGCGCATGCTTGACCGGCCCCATCCTGGCTTTCTCGCCTGGCATCGGGTCCATTGTTTTAAACAGTAGTGCGCCGGGCGTTTTTCGCAACAGGGCCGATTGTGCGGGACATAACCAAGCTGGCGCAAATCACGACCGCGTTAAATCCGTTTCCAGCAGCATCCGCACGTAGCGCGTATAAGGCACGCCATGGGCCTTGGCTTTGGCCTTCAGCGCAGTGAGGAGCGAGGCGGGGAGGCGCATGTTGAGCGCTGCCGACTTTGGTTCAATTTCGAAGTGCATGGGTTTGAAACCCGAGAGGTCGTATTGCGACAAGTCGGCGTGGGCAACGAACGCTTCGGCGGCCTCGTCACTTGTCAGCGATGGCATGGGCTTAGTTTGCGCTCTCATAGTGATCGACCTCCTTCTGGTGCATATAGCGCGCGCTGATCGGGCGAAGTTTGGTGTGACCGTCGATCCTTCGCATCATGAATACCAAAAACACGTAGCGTCCCGAAGCTGTCTTCCCGATGGCCCGCATACGCGGTTCGCCGCGGTGGGGATCGGCCATAACTGCCGGTTCGCCGAGCAACACCTGCTCGATTTCCTGACGAGACAAGCCATGCTGACCGCATTTGGGCCAGTTACCGCTATCCCAGTCGAATCCGATTATCTTCATGCATGTGTATAGTCATTTGTAGATACAAACGCAACGCAATTCCGCGAGATGGGTACCTGCCGATCAACGCGCTGCGCTGCATGGCAAAATGCCCACCCGCGTGCGATGGATTGTGCGGCAAACCGGTTGCGCTTGCTTTTGGCGGCGGTGGCTATTATTGGCGCGCGCTTCATCGACACGGATTCGATAACCGGCCTGGCTGTAAGGGCTGCCACGGCGGGTTTGATGTGTCGCGACCCAAGGAGACGAAAATGCCCAAGCTCAAGACGAAGAGCGGCGTCAAGAAACGCTTCAAGCTCACCGCCACCGGCAAGATCAAGCATGGTGCGGTCGGCAAGCGCCACCGCCTGATGTCGCATAATGCCAAGTACATCCGTCAACACCGTGGTGCCGACGTGATCTCCGATGCCGATGCAAAGGTGATCAAGAAATGGGCGCCCTACGGGCTGAATTGAGGAGTACTGACAGATGACCCGTATCAAGAGAGGCGTGACCACCCGCGCCAAGCACAAGAATATTCTGGAGCAGGCCAAGGGCTATCGCGGCCGCCGCAAGAATACCATTCGCGTTGCCCGTCAGGCCGTTGAAAAGGCCGGGCAATATGCCTACCGCGACCGCAAGGTCAAGAAGCGCAGCTTCCGCGCCTTGTGGATTCAGCGCATCAATGCCGCCGTCCGCGCCGAAGGGCTGACCTATTCGCAGTTCATCCACGGCACCAAGCTGGCCGGCATCGAACTCGACCGCAAGACCATGGCCGATCTGGCCATGAACGAAGGCGGCGTATTTTCGACGGTGATCGCACAGGCCCGCTCAGCGCTGGGCTAAGCGATCTTCGTATCGCTGCAGAAAAATGGGGCTCGGATCGCAGAAGTGGTCCGGGCCCCACTTCTTTTCGTAGACTGAGAAAGGGCGGATTTCGGCTCAGTCTACGCTTGTGTGAAGTTTACATTCGCCGATTGCCTAGCGGGCGAGAGTGGTTCAGAGTCCTGTTATATCTGCGAAAAGCAGGAGGGTCTGGTGTCGCATCCTTGCCATATACGCGTAGAATTCTGCCAGCCACCGGCAGATCTTGAGCGATATTTCACCACTTTTTACGTGGCCGATATCACGGTCTCCAGCGATGATTCCGACAACTGCACGGTCAGCGATTATCTCCATCCTGAATGGGGCAATCTGCGGCTGTTTTCCAATCACGCGGTCGCGGCCGAGGCTGGACCCGGTGAGATGGTGGCGGACACCAATTTCATCGCTACGGGCCCCAGCGCCCGCGCGGTGCGCTTTACGATGGGCACGACCCGGATGTGGGGCATGGGCCTGCTGCCGCTGGGCTGGGCTAAATTCGTCGGCGTGCCAGCGGGCGATCTGGCCAACGCGGTGCTGGATGGCAATAAGCATCCCGCCATGGCCAGCTTTGCGCCGCTCGCCGCCAGCCTGTTCCGCGCCGAGCCTGACGATCCGGGCGAACTGGCGCGGATCATCGATCATTTCCGCACCCGGCTTGCCGAACCGATGGTGGACGAGGCGCGCATCCTGGCGATCCATGCTGCGCTGGTCGATCCCGACATCGTTACCGTCGCGCAACTGGTCGCATGTTCAGGGGCCAGTCCGCGAACCGTCGAGCGGGTGTGCTTTCGCGACTTTGGTTTTCCACCCAAGCTGTTGCTGCGGCGGCAACGGTTCATGCGCAGCCTGTCGCAATTCATGCTTGACCCCGCGCTCAAATGGATCCGCGCGATCGACAGCCAATATCACGACCAGGCGCAATTCGTCCGCGATTTCCACCAGTTCATGGGCATGACCCCGCGACAATACGCGGCGATGCCGCACCCTATTCTGGACGTGTTCGTGCGCGAGCGGATGCGGCTGGCGGGTTCGGCGGTGCAGGCATTGGACAATCCACGCGGCGGCTCGCGCGCGCCGCAGCGTGGCACAGGCCAGGCAGCCGCGTTCTGATCGCGGCGCTCGCGCCATTGCGGTCTGGGGCTTAGGACCTTAAGGAGCGCCGACACAAACATCGGGGCGCGCCCCGGTTCAGGCAGCGGGCGACATTTCGGTGGATCACGAGGGAGTTTGGCAAGAGGCGCTGGCGCAGATCGCGGCGGCGCAGGATCCGGCTACGGTGGAAGCGCTGCGCGTTGCCTTGCTGGGCAAGCGCGGATCGATTTCCGCCTTGCTCAAGACGCTGGGGGCAATGTCGCCCGACGAACGCCAAGCGAAAGCCCCGGCGATCCAGGCCCTGCGCGAAGACGTGACCCGGGCCCTGGCCGAACGCAAGACGGCGCTGGACGAGGCGGCGCTGGCGACGCGGCTGATCGCCGAGCGGCTGGACATGACCTTGCCCGCGATCGACGCGCCGCGCGGCACCGTTCACCCGGTCAGCCAGGTCATGGACGAATTGGCGGAGATTTTCGCCGACCTGGGCTTTGCCGTCGCCTCGGGTCCGGAAATCGAGGACGACTGGCATAATTTCACCGCGCTCAACATGCCCGAAAGCCATCCGGCGCGGGCGATGCACGACACTTTTTACTTCCCCGACCGCGATGGGAATGGTCGCGAGCTGCTGCTGCGCACGCATACCTCGCCGGTGCAGATCCGCACGATGTTGGCAGTTTCAGGTGGGTTGGCTACCTCGGCTGCGAATCCGGGGGGCGCGCCATTGCGGATCATTGCGCCGGGCCGGGTCTATCGCTCGGACAGCGACGCCACGCATACGCCGATGTTCCACCAGGTCGAGGGGCTGGTGATCGATCGCGGCATTCACCTGGGCCATCTCAAATGGACGCTGGAAACCGTGCTCAAGGCGTTTTTCGAGCGCGACGACATCGTCCTGCGGCTGCGGCCAAGCTATTTCCCCTTCACCGAGCCCTCGGTCGAGGTCGACACCGGCTATAGCTGGGTTGATGGCCGCCGTGTCGTCGGCGGCAGCGGCGACGCGCAGGGGCACGCCTGGATGGAATTACTGGGCAGCGGCATGGTCAACGCCCATGTGTTGCGGGCGGGCGGCTTCGATCCCGATGAATGGCAAGGCTTTGCCTTCGGCGTCGGCGTGGACCGGCTGGCGATGCTCAAATACGGCATGAACGATCTGCGCGCCTTCTTCGATGGCGATGCGCGGTGGTGTGCGCATTACGGCTTTTCCGCGATGGACGTCCCGACGCTGTCGGGCGGCGTCGGCACCCCGGTTTAAGGAACGCTGACCTCGTGAAATTCTCGCTTTCCTGGCTCAGGGCCTATCTCGACACCGCTGCGACTGTCGAACAAATTGCCGCCAAGCTGAACGCGATCGGCCTGGAAGTCGAAGGCATCGACGATCCAGCGGCTAAACTCGCTGGATTTCGTGTCGCCCGCGTCCTCAGCGCGACACGCCACCCCGATGCCGACAAGCTGCAAGTGTTGCGCGTCGATGCCGGTGCCGATGTCAACGACGGCACATCGCTGCAAGTGGTGTGCGGCGCGCCCAACGCGCGAGCCGGATTGGTGGGCGTGTTGGGGCTGCCCGGCGCAGTGGTCCCGGCCAATGGCATGGTGTTGAAGGTCGCGGCGGTGCGCGGCGTCGAATCCAACGGGATGATGTGTTCGACCCGCGAATTGGAACTGGGCGACGATCACGACGGGATTATCGAGCTGGCAGCCGACGCGCCGGTGGGCACCGCTTTTGCCGAGTACCACGGCGCCGATCCGGTGTTCGACGTGGCGATCACCCCCAATCGGCCGGATTGCATGGGTATCTACGGCATCGCCCGCGATCTGGCGGCGGCGGGTTTGGGCACGCTGAAGCCGATCGCTGTGCCCCATGTCGCGGGCGATTTTGCCTGCCCGATCGACATCCGCACCGAAGACCCCGAAGGCTGCCCGGCGTTTTACGGCAGGGTGATAAGGGGCGTGACCAATGGCGAAAGCCCGGAATGGCTGCGCGCCAGGCTCAAAAGCGCGGGCCAGCGCCCGATCTCGGCGCTGGTCGATATCACCAATTACGTCATGCTGACGTATGGCCGCCCGGCGCATGCCTATGATCTGGCGCGCCTCAGTGGCCCGGTGGTGGCCCGCCGCGCCCATGACGGCGAGAGCGTGACCGCGCTGAACGGCAAGAGCTATGCGCTCGACGACACCATGACGGTGATCGCCGATGCTACAGGCGCCCATGACATCGCCGGAATCATGGGCGGCGAACACTCGGGCTGCAACGCTGCGACGCGCGATGTCCTGCTGGAAGTGGCGTATTTCGACCCGCAGCGGATTGCCGCGACCGGGCGCAAGCTCAACCTGACCTCGGACGCGCGCAGCCGGTTCGAGCGCGGGGTCGATCCCGGTTTTCTGGTCACCGGGCTTGACCTGCTGACCGCGTTGATCGCCCAAATCTGCGGCGGGGAACCATCGACCGTGGTGCGTGCAGGGCAGGCGCCTGATGCACCGGCCGCCGTGACTTATGACCCGGCGCTGGCCGAACGGCTGGGCGGCGTGACCGTTGCCGACGATGAACAGCGCCGCATCCTGAATGCGCTGGGCTTTGGAGTCGCGGATGCCGGGGCGGACAATTGGGCGGTCAGTGCGCCCGGCTGGCGGCCCGATATCGATGGCGCGCCCGACATCGTCGAGGAAGTCGTGCGCATCCATGGCCTCGACAATATCACCAGCGTACCCCTGCCCCGGCAGGACGGCGTCGCCCGCCCGACTGCAACCCCTGCGCAGCGGGTGGAGCGCAGAGTGCGGCGCGCGGCTGCGGCGCGCGGGCTGAACGAGGCGATCACCTGGTCGTTTTTACCCCTGCCCGATGCAGAAGCGTTTGCCGACAGCTCCGACTTATGGGTGCTGGCCAATCCAATCAGCGAAGACATGAAGGCCATGCGCCCATCGCTGCTGCCGGGGCTGCTGGCGGCAACGCGGCGCAATCTGGATCGCGGCGCGGCGGGACTGCGGCTGTTCGAAATCGGGCGGCGTTATTTGCGCGGGGTGGACGGGCGCAGTGACGAACGAGCGACGCTGGCCGTGGTGCTGGCCGGCGAAAAATCGGCGCGGCGGTGGTCAACAGGCAAGGCCACCGCCTTCGATGCCTTCGATGCCAAGGCCGAGGCTCTCGCGCTGCTGGCCGAAGCTGGGGCACCGGTGGCCAGTCTGCAAACCATGGGAGAGGCGGGCGCGCAGTTCCACCCCGGCCAGTCAGGCACATTGCGGTTGGGGCCCAAGACGGTGCTGGCGCGCTTTGGCATGCTCCACCACAGTCTGCTCCGCCGCTTTGACATTGCCGTGCCGGTGGCAGCGGTAGAGCTGTTTCTCGACGCGATTCCGGCGCGTCGCGGAGCCACCAGCTTTGCGCGCAGCCATTTCGCGCCGCCGCTGTTGCAGGCGATTACCCGCGATTTCGCCTTTCTGGTTCCCGTCGATCTGCCCGCCGCCGAACTGGTGCGGGTGCTGCGCGACGCGGACAAGGCCAACATCGTCGCGGCGCGGATCTTCGACGATTTTCGCGGGCCCGGCGTTCCCGAGGGCCAAAAATCGCTGGCCATCGAAGTCACGCTTCAGCCGGGCGACAAGAGCTATGATGACGCCGCGATCAAGGCGATTTCGGAGCGCATCACCGCCGCCGTGGCCAAACTGGGCGCGGTGCTGCGTGGCTGAGGATTAGGTAATGCGCCAGTCGGATTGCAGGAAGTGCTGATGGCGGCAAAACGCGCACAACTCTTCTCTCCCTACAGTCCGCTAGCCAAATCCGAACATTATATATATTACGTTTTCCGCACCAAGGCCTAAGACTTTGGAAATTTGACGCTTTTCGGACGCATAAATACCGTGCAGAATAGCGCGATGATTTACGGGGCCTTCATGAGGACGGGGCATGGTCACACATCACGACATGGCGGCGCGCTTTCCAGGCGTTCCCCGCTGGGCCGTCGAACTGGCTACGGCGCTGATCCTTATCCTCACGGTGACCGCGTTACGCTTGCTGATCGACCATTTTTTCGCCGGGGTGGTGCCTTACCCGCTGGTTTTCCCGGCCATCGCTTTGGCCACGTTCATGGCCGGGCCGCGCTGCGGGGCGATCGTGCTGGTCGGCGGCCAGCTGCTGGTATGGTATTTCGTGGTGCCTTACAAAGGCAGGTTCGCGTTTGCCCACACCAGCGATCTGGTCGGGCTCATCCTGACGACAGCGGCACAGGCTATGCTCCTGTGGTTCGTTGACAGCTACCGTGAATCAGAACGCAATATGGTGAGGCTGCGTCAGGAGTACAGCGACGAGCTTGAACTCCTGAACACCCAGTTGCGGGACCAGGCCCTCGTCAACGAACAGATGCTCGCTCAGGAACGCGCGCTGAGCGAAACCAGGAATAACCTGGACGCGATCTATCAGGCCAGCGCCGACGGTCTGGTCTTGTGCGAAGCGATCTTTGACGAGCACGGGCACGTCGTTGAATACCAGGTTCTCGAGGTTAACCGCGCGCATGGTGAGCTGACCGGCGCGACCCGCGAACAGATGCTGACCATGCCTGTCAGCACCATTGCTCCGCCGATCGATCCGCGCTGGTTCGAGACTGCCGAGAAGGTGCTGAAGACCGGCATCATGCATGATTTCGACGTCCGCAGCCGGGCGACCGGAGGCTGGCTCAACATCCGGACCTCGCGCGTATCCGACAGAGTGTTCCAGCAGACCTTCGTCGATATCAGCGAACGTCACCGCCTGGAAGATCAGCGCCGCATGCTGCTGAAGGAAATGAGCCATCGGGTGATGAACAACTTCCAGATGGTGGCGAGCTTTCTCCGCATCCAGGCTGCTTCCGCCAGCTCGACTGCAGCGGAGCAACTAAATGCAGCCGCTCGGCGCGTGCAGGTGCTGGCTAAGTTGCATTCGCTGCTGGCCTATAGCGAGAGCGAGGGGGATATCGATACCACCACCTATATCAACGAGTTGTGCGCCAATCTGCACTCGACATTTCCCCGACCGGAAGCGGTCAAATTGGTGTGCGAATCGGACGAAATTCAACTCCCGGCCGAAATCGTCGTAGCGCTGGGGTTCGTGATTAGCGAATTGGTCGCCAACAGCGTGAAATATGCCTACCCGCCCCCCGTATCAGGTACAATTCACGTCAGCTTGCGCGGTTCGCCTCAAAACTGGACGCTTGTCATCAGGGATCAGGGCCAAGGCTTCCAGGAAATGTCATCAAGCCCGAAAGGGGGCCTGGGCACGCGCCTCGTGCACAACTTCGTGCAACAATTGGGCGCGGAAATCATCACGACCAGCGACGATGGCGTCAAACACAGCATCGTATTCCCTTCCCGATCTTCCTGATGGCCAGCAGCACGCCGAATATCACGGCGCCGACATGACTGCGTCTGGAGCCGCTGGCTCCAGGTCTTTTCCATCGCCTATGATCGCCAAGAAAAGACTTCGTTTGAGAAATCCGGTCCTTCAGGCTAACCGCCGCGCATGTCTGATCCTTCTGTTTCCAGCCGGCGCACTTTCGCCATCATTTCGCATCCCGACGCCGGCAAGACCACGCTGACCGAAAAGCTGCTGCTGCAAGGGGGTGCGATCCACCTGGCGGGGCAGGTAAAGGCGCGCGGCGCGGCGCGGCGGGCGCGGTCGGACTGGATGAAGATCGAGCAGCAGCGCGGCATTTCAGTCACCAGCTCGGTGATGACCTTTGCGCGTGCCAATTCTGACGGAACCAATATTACATTCAACCTGCTCGACACGCCGGGGCACGAGGATTTCTCGGAAGATACCTATCGCACGCTGACCGCGGTCGATTCGGCGATCATGGTGATCGACGCTGCCAAGGGCATCGAACCGCAGACGCGCAAGCTGTTCGAGGTGTGCCGGATGCGGTCGGTGCCGATCATCACTTTCATCAACAAGGTCGATCGCGAAGGCCGCTCGCCGTTCGAGCTGATGGACGAAGTCGCCGATGCGCTGGCGCTGGATGTCTGCCCGATGAGCTGGCCGTCAGGCATGGGCGGGCAGTTCGAGGGCGTACTCGACCTGGCCACCCGGCAGATGGCGCGACCCGAAGGGCCTTCGCGCGAATTCCTGGGCAAGATGGACGACGCGCCGGTGCTGTCGCCTGCCCTGATGGACGAGATCGAGCTGGCCGAGGGCGGTTATCCGCAATTCGACCTCGCCGCCTATCGCCACGGCGATATGACGCCGGTGTATTTCGGGTCGGCGCTGAAGAATTTCGGGGTCGAGACGCTGATCGACGCGATCGAGCGGTTCGCGCCGCCGCCCCGCCCGCAGCCCAGCAACCAGGGGGTGATCGACATCGACAATCCCGAAGTGATGGGCTTTATCTTCAAGGTGCAGGCCAACATGGACCCGCAGCACCGCGACCGCATCGCCTTTATGCGGCTGGTTTCTGGCACGTTCCGCCGGGGCATGAAGCTGGTGCCTTCTGGCTCGGGCAAGCCGATCGCGGTGCATTCGCCGATTCTGTTTTTCGCGCAGGACCGCGAGATTGCCGATACCGCCGAGCCGGGCGATATCATCGGCATCCCCAACCACGGCACGCTGCGGGTGGGCGATACGCTGTCGGAAAAGAACGAGGTGCGCTTTACCGGCCTGCCCAATTTTGCCCCCGAAATCCTGCGCCGCGTCCAGTTGAAAGACCCGACCAAGACCAAGCAATTGCGCAAGGCGCTGGACGATCTGTCCGAGGAAGGCGTCATCCAGGTGTTTTATCCCGAAATCGGCGCGCAGTGGATCGTCGGCGTCGTCGGCCAGTTGCAGCTGGAGGTGCTGGTGTCGCGACTGGAGGCCGAATACAAGGTCGAGGCGGTGCTGGAGCCTGCACCTTTCGACACCGCGCGCTGGCTCAGGGGCAGCGATGCCGCGCTCAAGGGCTTCACCGATTTCAACAAGTCGAACCTGGCGAAAGACCGCGACGGCGACCCGGTGTTCATGGCGCGATCGACCTGGGATGTCGGCTATCAGCAGGAGCGTCACCCCGAACTGGCGTTCAGCGCGACCAAGGAACGCTGATCGTTGGACCTGACTTTCGCCAGCTATAATATCCATAAGGCGGTGGGCCTGGATCGCCGCCGCGATCCCGAGCGGATCCTGGCGATCCTGCGCGAGATCGACGCCGATGTCATCGCCTTGCAGGAAACCGATCGCCGTTTCGGCCTCCGCCAGGCGGTGCTGCCAGCCGCCGCGATCGCGGCGCACACGCCATGGCAGATCGTGCCGCTTGCCTTGACCCCCGACGGCATGGGCTGGCATGGCAATGCGTTGCTGGTGCGCAAGGGCATCGCAGTGGTCGCCACCGATCGCGTCGCCCTGCCGACGCTGGAGCCGCGCGGGGCAGTCTGCGCCGATCTGCGCATCGACGGCCGGGTGTTGCGGGTGGTGGGCATGCACCTGGACTTGTCCGGGCTGCACCGTCGCCGCCAGTTGCGGGCTGTGCTGGCCCATCTGGAACACGATCTGCGCGAAGAACCGACGGTGTTGATGGGCGATTTCAACGAATGGTCTGCGCGCAGCGGATCGCTGCGCGAATTCGGGCGGGCGTGGCACGTGCTGGCGCCGGGGCGCAGTTATCCGGCGCGGCGACCCCTGGCGCAACTGGACCGCATCGTGATTTCGCGCGCCTGGGAGGTGCTGCATATGGGCGTCCATCACAGCGTCCTGTCGGCGCGCGGATCGGATCATTTGCCGGTCTATGCCCGGCTGCGGCTGGCGGCGGACGGATAATTATCGACCCAGATCGCTGGTTGTCCCGCGCCATGTCCCCGGTGCGATGCCCGCCAGCGTCCAGTCGCCAATGCTCCAGCGCACCAGCCGCAGCGTCGGATGGCCGACCGCTGCGGTCATGCGCCGGACCTGGCGATTGCGCCCCTCGCCGATGGTCAGCTTGATCCAGCTATCGGGGACGCTTTTGCGGAACCGTACCGGGGGATCGCGCGGCCACAACTCGGGCGCGGCGATGCGCTCCACCGCAGCCGGGAGGGTCGGTCCGTCGTTCAGCCGGACGCCGCGCCGCAGCGTCAGCAGGCTCTCCTCGGTTGGTTCGCCCTCGACCTGCACCCAATAGCTCTTGGGCAATTTGAAGCGCGGATCGGCGATGCGCGCCTGCAACCGTCCATCATCGGTCAGCAACAACAACCCTTCGCTGTCGAGATCGAGGCGACCTGCGGGATAGACCCCCGCAACGTCGATAAAGCGCGACAAGGTAGCGCGCTGCGTTGCGGCATTGCCAGCGTCGGTGAACTGGCTCAGCACGCCATAAGGTTTGTTGAACAGGATTAGCCGTGCCATCATTCGCATCCCACATGCGACAGGTCATCTGCGAATGTCAGAATCGCACCACTAGCGCGGTTTCCAGCCTATTTCTGCGGTCCGCGCCGAACTGGGCGCATCAATGATCGCCTGATCGATCGTCTCGCTTTCGCCGGGCGCCAGCGCGGTTTTGGGCGGTGCGGTTTCCAGGACATAGACGACCGTTCCGCGCGCATCGCGCAGGACGATCAGGAACGTCGGCACCGTGCGGCGCACCTGGCCCGTGTTGCGGATCGCGCCGCTGACGTTGAAGAACCGGCTGCCATCCGGCAATGGTCGCGGCTGCTGACGGCTGGCTGGGAAATCCAGGACCAGGTCGGGGGACGTGCTGCCAAAACCGCCGCGTGGCCCGAAACTGTTGACGGGAAGTGGTAGCCAGTCGGGGACGCCGAACGTGGCGATGGCACCGACCGCAGCCAGCGCCAGCAGCGCGAGAACGAGGGCCGCGACGACCCACAAGGTCGCCGGATGACGCCGGGGACGGAACGGCGGTTCATGCGCGAAACTGGACGGTGTTTCGGCAAAATTGTCCGCCTGCGCCAGATCGGGATAAGGGCTGGGCGCCAAGGCTTCAGCTTCGGCCGTGGGGGCCATCGTTGGCGGCGGAGCAGGCGCCGGGGACGGAGCAGGTACCGGCAAGGCCTCCTCCACGGCTACGTCCGTTTCCGGGCCTTCCTGAAACCAACTATGCCGGCATTTGGCGCAGCGTACCACGCGCCCATCCGGGCCGATCGCGGTATCGGCGATAGCATAGCGGGTGGCACAGGCGGGGCAGATTATATTCACGGTGCGCGACCTAAGCATGGCGGCGGGTGATCCGACAAGGCCGGAACGAATAAACCAGGCGCCCTCACCGTCTTTTCCCCCGCCAACTTTTATGCCGGGCCGTAATATGACCGTGATGGCTAGGTGCCAAGCGGCAATTCCTTGCTATAGCAGCACAATGTTACGCCGATTGCTTTCGCTGATTTTGCTGTGCTGGGTGCTGGGTTTCATCTTATTCGCCGTGACCCTGCCCAAGCCCATCGATGGACCACAGCCGGGAACCGGTGCCAGCAGCGCGGTCATCGTGCTTACCGGCGCCGATGGGCGGATCGCGCGCGGGCTGGACGTGCTGCGGCGGGGCTGGGCCGCGCAGATGCTGGTGTCGGGGGTCGATCCCGAAGTGCAGCCGCCGGAATTCGCCGCCAACTATCATGTCGAACCACGGCTGATGCAATGCTGCATCACGCTGGGTTCGGAATCGGTCGACACCCGCTCCAACGCGCAGGAGGCGCTGCACTGGGTCGAACTGCGCCATATCACCACGGTCCGCCTGGTCACGTCAGATTGGCATATGCGCCGCGCCGCCTGGGAACTGCGCCAGGTGTTGCCCGCAAAAGTATCGCTGATCGAGGATGCCGTGCCGACCCGGCCATCGCTGAAAACGCTGTTCGTGGAATATTGCAAGCTGCTGGCACGGCGTATCGTGGCGCTGAGGCGCTGATGAACCAACCCGTATACCCTGCCGCCCGTCCGCAAGACGTGCTGCGCAGCCTGGTGTTCTATCCGGTGTTTTGTGTCGGCAGCGTCGTTTACGTGCTAGTGGCCTTGCTCGCGGCCCGGCTGCGTCCGCGCAGCCTTCGCCGCATCTGCAATCGCTGGGCGGCTTTCCATCGCGATTGCGCCCGGCATATCCTGGGCATCGACGTGCGGGTCGAAGGCATTGTTCCACAAGGCGCGGTGATGGTCGCGCTCAAGCACGAAAGCCAGTTCGAGGCGATCGACTTGCCGATGATGCTGCCACACCCGGTGGTCTTCGCCAAGGCCGAACTGCTGCGCCTGCCAGGCTGGGGCCGGGTGGCGGCGGGCTATGGCGTGGTCGCGGTCGAACGCGACCAAGGCGCCAGCGCGCTGCGCAAGATGGTCGCCGCCGCCCGCCGCCTGACCGCGACAACGCGCGGCATCGCCATCTTCCCCGAAGGCACTCGCATCCCCCATGGGACACGCGCCCCGTTGCAAGCCGGATTTGCCGGGCTGTACAAGCTGATCGGCCTGCCGGTGGTGCCGGTCGCGGTCAACAGCGGGCCATTGTATCATCGCCGCTGGAAACGAAGCGGGATGATCACACTGCGGTTTGGCGAAACCATCCCCGTTGGCTTGCCGCGTGAAGAGATCGAAGCGCGAGTGCTGACGGCGATCAATGCGTTGAATGAGGTGGTATAGGGGGGGCAAGATAAGGATAGATTCTGGGCCTCTGGCTGCAGAGGCTTAACCTTGAACATTCACCGCGACACTCCCGACGCTGCCAATTGCGCATCAATCTGTGCCAGCAACCGCGCCAATCCTGCCGCATCACCGCTTTCCGCGCGCGCCGTCAGCCCGTCCTGGGTGTTGGAGGCGCGCAGCAGCCACCAGCCGTCTGGGGTGGTGACGCGCACGCCATCGACGGTGTTCACTGGCGCGCTGGTGGCGGAGAGGCGGGTGGCCACTTCGTCGATGACGGCGAATTTGCGGTTTTCATCGACCTGGAAACGCAGTTCGGGGGTGTTGATCAGGACCGGGAGCGTGCTGCACAGGTCGGTGACCGATTTGTTCAGCCGGACCGAGGCCACGATGAGCCGCAGCGCGGCGTAGAGCGCGTCGTCGTAACCGTAATAATCGTCGGCGAAGAAGATGTGTCCGGTCATTTCGCCGCCGAGCAGCGCGCCGGTTTCTTTCATTTTGGCCTTGATCAGGCTGTGACCGGTTTTCCACATCAGCGGGTGCCCGCCCAGTTCGGCGACCCGGTCGAAGACGGCTTGCGATGCCTTGACATCGGCGATGACGGTGGCGCCGGGGTGGTGTTGCAGAAGGTCTTCGGCGAAGATCGTCAGCAATTGGTCGCCGTGGATCAGCCGTCCCAGGCTATCGACAACGCCGATGCGGTCGCCATCACCGTCGAAGGCCACGCCGAAATCGAGGCTTTTATCCGCCACCAACGCGCGCAGATCGGCAAGGTTTGCCTCTACCGTGGGGTCGGGGTGATGGTTGGGGAAATACCCGTCAACCGTCGTGAAGAGGCAATGATGCTCACCCGGCAGGCGCGCCACCAGCGCCTCCACCGCTGGCCCGGCCGCGCCGTTTCCAGTGTCCCAGCCGATGCGCAGGCCGGCGAGGCGGGCAGGCTCGATCCCGCTCAACGCCTGCAGCAAGCGATCGATATAAGCGCCCAGGACATCGCGCTGCTCGACGGCTCCGCGCGGGATGGCGAGCGCCTCGCCCTGCTCGCTGCCTTCGAGCGCCCGGATGTCCGCTCCAAAGAACGGGTGGCCTCGTAAAACTATCTTGAAGCCATTGTGATCGCGGGGATTATGGCTGCCGGTCACCTGGATCGCGCCTTGCAGATCATCGCCGGTGGCCTCGGCGAAATACAGCATCGGCGTGGGGCTGATGCCGATACAAACGACATCGCAACCGCCGAGTGTCAGGCCATCGACCAGCGCCGCCTCCAGCATCGGGGAACTGAGGCGGCCATCGCGACCGACCGCGACTTTGCCCCCGCCACCCAGCCGCGCGGCAAAGGCCAGCCCTACTGCCCGCGCATCGGCGGCCCCCAGGGTTTGGCCGAGGATCCCGCGAATGTCGTATTCGCGCAGGATTGACGGGTGAAAGCGATGCGTCACCGATGCGTTTTTTGGCGCGTGATCAAAAGCAAAAACCGGTTCCCACTTTTTGCCATCACGCTCTGGGCACGGACATCCGCGCCAGCAGCAGATCGCGCGCCGCGTTGGCTTCGTAGACCAGCGCTTCGCTGCCACCGCGATCGGGATGAACCTGGACCAGCAAGCGTTTGTGCGCCTCGATAATGTCGGCGCGCGATGCCCCCACGTTCACCCCCAGTAACGTACGCGCTTGAGACATTTGGCGGCTCGCTTGCGGTAACGCCAGCATCTGCCACGGCCAGCGCCCGAACAGCAGCTTGCAGCCCATCGACGCAATGACCAGCAGGGAAATCAGCTTGCCCATGCCGTGCCTCAGGCGCTCTTGGCCAGCAACGGCTCGGCCACCAGAGGGCTGGTGTGCCCCGGCATCGGCAGGTTGAGCCCGGCGATCAGCGAGCGCATTTCCTGCCGCGCGACCAGATGGCTGGTGCCCAGTTCGCCCAGATGCCCCTTGTCCAGCAGCGTCAGCCCCGAAGGGAACAATTCGCGATAGATTACCCGTTCGGACAAGCCATTGGCAACGCGAAAGCCGACCCGGCGCGATAATTCCAGCAAGGCATTGTCGATCCGGCGCATGTTACGCGCCTCGACATGCTGGGTGCGGTTGCGCACCACCACCCAATCCATCTCGCGCCGGCCCGACAGAATGGTGGTTTTCGCGCGTTTTTTACGGGCGTCCCACATCAGTTCGGCATAAAACGACAGCCGCCTGACCTTGAAAGTCTCGGCATCGACTTGTCCGATCAGGTCGAAATCCACGAAGCTGTCATTCAAGGGCGTGACCAGCGTATCGGCGCCGGTCGCAACATGGCGGGCGAATTCATCGTCGCGGCCCGGCGTGTCGAAGATCAAAAAGTCGTGGCCTGCGCCCAGTTCCTGGCATAGCGCATCGAGGTCGGCCACGGTGCTGCCGTTGAACACCGCGCAATCGGCCTGGGGCAAGTCAGTCGCGCGGCGCTTCACCGTTTCGGCCCGGTTTTCCATGTAGCGGTGGAGCGTGCGCTGGCGCGGATCGAGATCGATCGCCGCCACCCGCGCGCCTTGATAGGCCAGCGCGATCGCGACATGGACCGCCGTCGTCGATTTGCCGGTACCACCCTTTTCGTTGGCGAAAACAATGCGATGTGGGACAGGGGTGGGCGGGCCGGGGATGGGCTGGGCGGAAGGTGACATCGCTCAGGATACTCTTGTCAGACGGAACTGGGGGCGTGATACGGCAAAGCCGGGCCAACCGGCTCCATGGGCTGGATTCGGCTTTACCGGAGGGACAAGGCGCGTGCAAACCATCAATCAGCTTCATCCACTGCGCAGTGCCGTCGCCGCCTTGCGGCGCGATGGTCCGGTGGCGCTGGTGCCGACCATGGGCGCGCTGCATGACGGCCATCTGTCGCTGGTGCGCGAGGCCAAGGCGCACGCCGCGCATGTCGCAGTGTCGATTTTCGTCAATCCACGGCAATTCGGCGCGGGCGAAGATTTGGCGGCCTACCCCCGCCAGCTTGCCCGCGATACCGAAATGCTCGAAGCCGAAGGCACGGCGGTGTTGTGGGCGCCCCCGGTAGAGGTCATGTACCCTGTTGGTTTCGCAACGAATATTGCCGTCAGCGGCGTCAGTGAAGGGCTGTGCGGCGCGGCGCGACCGGGGCATTTCGATGGCGTGGCGACGGTCGTGGGCAAGCTGTTCAACCAGGTCCAGCCCGATGTCGCGCTGTTCGGGGAAAAGGACTGGCAGCAACTGGCCGTGATCCGCCGCATGGCGCGCGATCTCGATCTGACCCAACCGCGCGCCGAGGCGATCCTGGGCGTCGCCACCCGGCGCGAGGCGGACGGGCTGGCGATGTCGTCGCGCAACGCCTATCTGAGCGCCGACGAACGAATGCAGGCCGCGATATTGCCGCGCGCGATGAGCCACGCCATCGCCGGCATCGTGGGGGGCAAGATGGTCTCCGAGGCGCTGGCAGAACTGCGCCGAACATTGCTGACGGGGGGCTTTTCCGCAGTGGATTACGCGGAATTGCGAAATGCGGACTCGCTGGCCCAGCTTGACCGGCTGGCTGGCACGCCCGCCCGCTTGCTGGTCGCTGCCCGCATCGGGCGGACGCGGTTGATCGATAACATGGCCGTCTGCTGAGATCGGGTACGCCAAGCCCGATTGTGCGCTGTGCCAATTGCGTTCAGAGACAAAGACAAGCGGACGGACACCGCCGGAGTTGAAGATGGCCGATTTTAGTTCGCTGAACGATCGCCTGAACAATCTGGAAAAGCGGATCGCCGCAGCGCGCGACCGGCTGTGTCTCCATGAAACCCCCCATTCGGATCACGCCACCGCGCTTCACGAACTGACCGAACGCTATCTCATCCTGCAGCAGGAATTGCACAGCGAAACCGTGAACCTGGAAGCGCAGGGCGTGCATGTCGATAGCTTCGAAAAGACCGTACTCGGGTGGATCAATGGCCTGACGTTCAACCATTGATGCGGGTTTAACGGGGTTTATATACCAAGCTGCGGTGATCCTGACCCATGAGGATTGCCATTCCCGTTCGCTGGCGAGGAGGAGCGGCGGACGCAATTACGCAATTCAATTACGGTGATGGTGTTGTGGACTGCACCCCATAGCTGAGACAGTGTAATTGAGTGACACGGTATCCAAGGAGGGAACGTGTCGGACCGAACGAACCGTGTATTCACGACAGAGTTCAAAGAGCGTGCGGTGTTACGCTTGAAAAGGCGGGAAACTTTGCGGCATTTCTCAGCGAGGATTTCGACGAAGCTCTTACCTATGCCGCACTGCGCAAAGCGGAAAGCGTGTTATTCTGGGTTGTTCTGGTGCAGCCGCTGCGTAAGGCAACCTGCGCTGAACGGTAGCTCACGCCAGGTTGCCCAGCAAACTCCATAGAACGTCGTTGTCAACGATAGGAACGCCCGCCTCTCTTGGCCAGAAGCCACCGGTGAAACCAGCGATGTATCGACCGGTCAGCGAGCGGCCGAGTTCATCATGGCGACTCAACATCGGGGCAATTGGATTGTCCGGCGAGGGCGGAGAGACAATTTCTTCATCATGGAAAATGCTTGCGCTGCATTCATGGCTGAAAAGGCTGGCTCGCGGATCTAGCACATCGGCGATCACCATTAGATCGTGGGCCGAAACTTCTAGATCGACGTCCATCCAAAGGCACATCAGCGGCGGAGGGCGCCAGTGCCGGAAAGTATCGGCGAAAAAGCCTTTGTGAAAACGGACGCATTCGACAGCGCCGAAACGCGTGACATGCTCCCGCACTTCATCGAGGCTCCCGGCATATTGTCCCGCTGCATAACCGGAACCCGGGGCGAGAGGCAGTCCTTCAAACGAATCAAAGACGTGCATCTGTAGGCCCAGTTGCGCGCAGGCAAAGCTGAGCATGGCCGAGCTATAGCCCTTGAAGCAGCCGAATTCGGCAAAATCGCCTGCCAGACCCCATGATTTCAACACATAAAGCTGATGGATGATGGCGAACAGCTCGCGCACCGAATTAGGTTTGCAATGGAAATCAGCCGCGCCAGCCTCGGATAAGCGGTTGGTGGCCGGGAAGTGCCGCTCGACGAAACGGCAATGCGCCCATACCACCGCCAGATAGCGCGTATAGTCGGCGAATGCGGGCAACGCGTTTATGCCAGGGGTCTGAATGAGCTGCTTGAGCCGCGTAGCAAAGTGTGCCTGCCCCGCAACCGAGCCAAGATTGACACAATCTTCAGGCCAGACGGCGGCGATTGCATCGATCACCGGTTTGGGAAATGGCCCGGCAATTCCACTGTCGCCAGCTTCGCCCAGCTTGCGTTCCAGTCCATCGCCAGCGATCTGGAACGACGCGATGGTCGCGCTGGGCAGCCAGCGCTGAGCCGGACGCGCGACGATCCGCAGCTCACCCAGGTTTTCGGATGCCAGCGCCCCGACGGGTAGATCGAAGGCGAAGCCGCTCGTTGCGGCACCAGCCCAACCTGGATGGACATGGGCAACGTCTCGACGGGCGATATGCGGACGGCTGCGCGCAATGCAACGATCACCCAGCCACGCCTCGACCGCCAGTGGACCGCGCCCGAGCGCCCATCCCGCGATCCGCGTACCAGTCAGCGTATCGACGTGCCCGCGCGGTGTAATGTATTGGCGCAGCTGGCGTGGTAACGGAAAGCGTTTTGTTCTCATGCCTGCGCCCCGCTATCGAGTTTGGCCTTGCGTGGTCGCCGCCACGCGTGCGCGATCCGCTTGCCAAGACTGGCCAGCGTTGACTTAGCCTGCGTCTTCCGAGGAAGCGAGGGCGGGGGCAGGATTTCCTCGCCCAGATAGAGGTTGGGCTTTGGCAAGCCATCGGCGATACTGACGAGTTGGCGCAGTGCCAACCGGCCCAGATATTCATCCGAAAGAGCTGGCGTGTAATAGATGCAGTCGTCGAAGTAATAATGGGTGACCTGCGACCAGCGGGTCAGCCGGGGATCGCTCTGGACGCTGCCACCATGCAACAAGTTGGCGCACCAAATCAAGGCTTGCCCCTTGCGGGCCAGGAACAGCTCGGTTGGTCGCGGATGTTCGGCGATCAATGCCTCCCAAGCACCGTGGTATGGAACTTGCGCCGATTCAAGCTCCTGGCCTGCGCCTTTGCGGGCGATAAGCGCATTGTCCAAAAGCGGCCATTTGTGCGAACCCGGCACATAGCACAACGGTCCGGCGTCGGCGGCAATGTCCTCCATTGCGACCCACACGCCGCACATGAAGCGTTGCGGGATCGACGAAAAGTGGACCGCGTCGGTGTGCAGATGCTGCTGCGTCCCGACCGCAAAATTCAGCGTCTGGAACGGGAAGGCCCGGCGTCCATACAGTCGCGAGAGCAGGTCGATCACGTCGCGATTGGCGGCAATCGCCTGCACGTCCGGATTGGCTATCCAGGCGTCCTGAATGCGGCCAACGCCGCCTTGCTTGCTGCTTTCTGGGTCCGCATCGTCGACGCCGAGTTGCGGCGCCAACGCGGCCCGAATGCGGGCAATCCGCTCGTCAAGGTTGGGGTCGGGAAAATCAAAAACCGCATAGCCGTCGCGGTTCAGCGTAATGGCCAGTTCCCGATCCGTGGCGGACAGCGCCATTCGCTCGAGATCCGCGCCGAACACGGGTGATTCGATCAACGGAATGCCCGGAAAAGGAGAAGACATCATTATTATTGTGCGGGCGGTTTAACCTTCATGAGCATAGCCCGGACTACCACTGTCAGCCGACAAAGTGAAGTGCAGTGACGCAAATTTTAGGGCCGACTTCGGCACCAAAATAAACTGCATCACTCACTCTCCTGGGCCTTTATTTCCGGCGCTCGGCTAGCATCTGTCAATGCCGGCATAAAATGGGGCCAACCACCGGTTTAAAAACGGGCCAGTTGGTTTGAACAACCAGTTGGTTTGAACAAAAAGCCTCGGGTTGAGGCTGGGCAATATCGGCTGCGGGGAAGCGGCTGTAGCGGGGCGGAAGCCGATTTCCCGCAGCCGATAGCCGTTTTAATCATGCCATCTTGCTGGCCTCTTTGTCCTTCTGGCGCTTGCGGCTGCTGGCGAGACGGAAGCTCTCGCCGTTCATCTCGAGGATGTGGACGTGGTGAGTCAGCCGGTCGAGGAGGGCTCCGGTGAGCCGCTCGGATCCGAACACCGATGTCCATTCATCGAAGCCTTTGGTGCCGACAGCCGCGTCCCGCGTCTGGCCCAGCGCCGTGTGATCTTATTTTTCTGGTCCATGCGCGCATCATCGCGGACTGCTGGATGCAGGAAAACAGATCATGGGGTACAACCGCAACCTTAGCGTTGCTTAAAGCTCGGCTTGCGAGGCCCAGCATAACGCACCGACGATTCCGGCATCCTGATCGAGCTCTGGTACACATAGGAAACCGCTGGCTTCGACCGCGCGCGCGCCATAGCCGCCGAGGTGGTCCAGCATGGCGGAATGCACCGCGGAAATGAGGCCCGGCGCCTTGCTGACCCCGCCGCCCAGCACAATCCGTTGCGGGGACAAGGCCAGCACAAGCGTGGCGCAAAGCTGGCCAAGATAATCCGCGATCAGCGCGCGCTGGTCATCGGCAATCAAGGAGTCGCTGAGCGACTTGCCGAACCGTTCCATGATCGCCGGGCCAGCGGCGAGCCCCTCTGCGCAACTGGCATGGAAGCGGCAGGTCGAAGGTGCGGTGTCGTCGCTGCGGCGCTGCAAGGCGATATGGCCCATCTCGGGATGCAACAATGCCGGTAACGGAGCGCCCCGATAAATGATGGCGCCGCCGATGCCTGTTCCGACGGTCAGGTAAACTCCCAGCTCAAGGCCCCCCAGCGCACCGAGCCGTGCCTCACCCACACCAGCCGCGGCAACGTCGGTGATCAGCGCTACTGGCACATGACAGGCGGACTGCAAGGCACCGACCAGATCGAAGCCACTCCAACCGGGCTTGTTCGTTTCCAACAGGCGGCCGTATCCAGGCGATGAGCGATTTATCTCGATCGGCCCGAAGGCGCCAACCCCAATCCCGGCGAGGGGTCCCAGATCGGTCGATTGCTGCGAGAAAAATTGTGCCACCATCGGCAACAGATCTTGTGGACGGCCGGTTGAAAAGGTCTCACGGATGAGAACGGTCCCGTCGTCGTGACCAATCGCCGCCAAGGTTTTGGTGCCACCAAGCTCAACGCCCCCGAAATGTGCTTTTTCAGCCATGGGTTCGTTCGCTTCCTCTTCCAGCCATTATCTGCGCCATCGTGCCATGCCCGAGGCAGGCACGCTTGCCAAGGTCAGGACTTGGAATGCGAGCACTATGTTATCGCGTAGCCACCTCGCTGATCGCCGAGGAACGCGCTCGTTGCCGATCCAGTGACGGCGATATCTGGAATGTTTGCTTGAACGTTCGGGCAAAATGCGCCGAGTCCGAAAACCGCAATCCGCTAAGCGCTCGTTTGCTCGCGCTTCTCCTCCCGAAGATGAGCGATGCTCTTAACAAAGGCGCGATCGGTCATCAGAAAGATGCTCGCTGGCCCCGATGTTGCCATGTGCTCGATCCACTGCCAGCGCGGTAGCGTGAAAATGTCGTTCTTTTTCCACTCAAATTGATTGGACCCTATCCGGCTGGTTCCCTCGCCTTCCACCACGAGGGCGATCGCGGTAGTGGTCGAGCGTGCGGCTTCTGTTGTTCTGCCTACTTCGTAACGCTCGGCGAAACAGTCTATTGTCGGCGTAACTGGGCCACCATTCGTTGGATTCACATAACGAATGCGCCGTGATCCATCGCGCGCTGGGGCCATGGCATCAAGCGCGCTGGACACAGCCGACCACGGATAACGAAACAGGGGTGAATACGCGTGCTCATGAGCAATGACTTCGCTTACGGGGAGTACGCCTCCGCCCGACAGAGCATGGTCTGCTTCTTTCGCCGCCATTTGATTGTCGTCCGGACCTGGACCATGTTCGAAAAAGACCGTGCCTATAGCTGTACAGAGGGGGGCATCGAGCCCATCCAGCCAGACCGCTTGCTCTTTGCCGGGATGATAATGCTTATGCCATGTCCATGCTGGCGTAAGAATAAGGTCGCCGGGTAGCATTAGGCATTCTTTGCCGTCGGTCGTGGTGATGGCGCCATCACCGGTGATCACCAGACGAAGCGCAGCAAGGGTATGGCGGTGAGAATGGGCTTTTTCGCCCGGTTCCAAAATCTGCAATGCGGCCGACAGGGTCGGGGTTGTAAAAGTAGTACCGTTCAGCGCGGGGTGGCTCAACATAAGGGCGCGACGCTCGGCATGGGCCATGTCGACCTCGGCGGCGGCACGAGCGATCAGCGGCGCCATTTTTTCCCAGGGCCAATGCATCGCTTCGAGAAAGCGAGGCTCCCGCGTGTTGAGGCTTTTGTAGAGATCCCATAGTGGCTTGAGATTCAGCTCAGCCATGGCAGCAAGGAGGTCTGGATTAGTCGCCGAAGGAATCCGCTCATCCAAGATTTCTGCCACGAAGACGCCTTTCGGAAACATTTAGCTGTTCTGCATTTAACTCTTCAATATTAACAATGTGCCAATGATTGGTCAAGCATCGATTGGCCGGCCGAGGCGCGTCGATCAATCGATCACTGCGCCTTCAGGGCGCGGCGGCCTTCGACGATATCCAGGGCGACATCGACAATCATGTCCTCCTGGCCGCCAACCATGCGCCGGTTGCCGAGTTCAACCAGGATATCGCGCGTATCGACCCCGTATTCCGCGCTAGCTCGCTCGGCGTGGCGCAGGAAGCTGGAATAGACGCCGGCATAGCCGAGGCTGAGCGTCTCACGATCGACGCGCACCGGACGATCCTGGAGCGGCCGCACGAGTTCCTCTGCTGCGTCCATCAGCTTGAACAGGTCACAGCCATGTTTCCAGCCCTTGCGATCGGCAGCGGCAATGAACACCTCCAGAGGCGCATTGCCCGCGCCCGCGCCCATCCCCGCCAGCGACGCATCGATGCGGATTGCCCCGGCTTGAGCGCCGACGATCGAATTGGCGACGCCGAGCGATAGATTGTGATGGGCATGGATGCCCCGCTGCGTTTCCGGAAGCAAGACCCGGTCATAAGCCTGCAACCGTGCGACATAGCCGTCCATGTCGAGCGCGCCGCCGCTGTCGGTTACATAAACGCAGGTTGCACCATAATCTTCCATCAATTTGGCTTGCTGCGCCAACACGTCGGGCTCGACCATGTGGCTCATCATCAGAAAACCGATGGTATCCATGCCAAGCGCGCGGGCGGCTGCGATGTGCTGCTTGGCAACATCGGCTTCGGTGCAATGGGTGGCGATGCGGACCGAGCGAACGCCCAGCCGGTACGCTTGTTTCAGATCGTGGACGGTGCCGATGCCGGGCAGGAGCAGGGTCGTCAGCGTGGCTCGCTCAAGCACATCGGCAACCGCCTCGATCCATTCCCAATCGGTTTGCGCACCGAAACCGTAGTTGAAGCTCGAACCCGCGAGGCCATCGCCGTGAGCAACTTCGATGGCATCGACGCCAGCCCGATCGAGAGCCAGGGCGATGCTTTGAACATGGTGGAGGCTGTATTGGTGACGGATGGCGTGCATGCCATCGCGCAATGTCACGTCCTGGATATATAGCGGCGTCTGGGTGGGGTCGAAGCGGGTCATGCCATGGTCCTTTGCTGCCGATGGGCGGCGATCCGCTCGGCGGTGCGCATGCCTGCCGAGGTCATGATATCCAGGTTTCCGGCGTAGGCGGGGAGGTAGTGAGCCGCGCCCTCGACCTCCAGAAACACGCTGGTCTTGATACCTTCGAATGTGCCCAGGCCCGGAATGCGTACCGGGTTGTTCGATCCGAAATGCTCGAACTGGACGCGCTGCTTGAGTCGATATCCGGGAACGTATTTGGCCACCTCCCCGACCATTTCCTCGATTGCGCGGGTGATGGTTTCCTCGCTTGCGCCAGACGACAGAGTGAACACGGTGTCGCGCATCATCATTGGCGGCTCCGCTGGATTCAGCACGATGATGGCTTTCCCGTGCGTTGCACCACCGACCTGCGAGATCGCCAGGCTGGTAGTTTCTGTAAACTCATCGATATTGGCGCGGGTGCCCGGGCCGGCGGATTTCGACGCTATCGAAGCAACAATCTCCGCATAATGGACCTTGGCCACCGAAGAAACCGCAGCCACGATCGGGATCGTTGCCTGGCCGCCGCAGGTGACCATATTGACGTTCTGCGCGTGGAGATGCGCATCGCCATTGACCACCGGCACTACATAGGGGCCGATCGCAGCCGGGGTGAGGTCGATCATGACCTTCCCGGCCTCGGCGCAGACGGTGTTATGGTGCAGATGCGCGCCAGCGGATGTCGCATCGAAGACGATACCGATCTCGGGCCACACCGCCAGCGCCTGCAAACCGTCGATCCCCTCGTGGGTTATAGCGACGCCCAGGCGCTCAGCACGTTTCAGCCCGTCTGATGCCGGGTCGATGCCGACCATCGCGCCCATTTCGAGCACATCGGAGTGGCGCATGATCTTGATCATGAGATCGGAGCCGATATTGCCCGAGCCAATGATGGCGACTTTCATCTTTCCAGTCATGCTACTGTGAACCCGCATTGACCAAGTCCTCCTATTTGTGCTCGAACAGAATTGCCCGCCTTCAGTCCCACCATCGGGCCCAGCGCGCCGGTCAGCATGATGTCCCCGGCTTTCAGCCCTTCGCCCGAAGCGGCGAGTGTGCGGGCCAGCCACGCCGCAGCATTGAGCGGATGGCCAAGGCAGGCAGCACCCGCTCCGAGAGAGACGATGTCACTGTCGATCGTGAGCGCCATGCCACAGGTAAAAAGATCGAGGTCACGAAGCTTTTTGCGATCCTTCCCAAGCACGAAATAAGCCGAAGAACCATTGTCGGCGACGGTGTCCGCAAAGGTGATCTTCCAGTCGGCAATCCGGCTATCCACGATCTCGATGGCGGCAACAGCGTAGGCGACAGCGGCAAACACGCTTTCGGCGGTCGCGGCAGGGTCATTGAGATCGCGCTCCAGTACGAGGGCGACTTCCGCTTCGGCGCGAGGGGCGATGCATTTGGACAGATCGAGGATACCTTCGTCCTGGATCTGCATATCAGCAAACAGGACGCCGAAATCCGGTTGATCTACTCCCAGCTGCTTTTGAACCGCTGTCGCCGTAAGGCCAACCTTGTGACCGACGACGGTTCGACCGCTGTTGGCCCAATACCGCGTGTTGGCGGCCTGGACTGCATAAGCCAGTTCGCTATCCGTGGGGCTCATCGCGTCCCGTAACGGTCCCACCGGACCGCCATCATAAGCGTTTCGCAGCCGTGCGGCCACACTTTCGATCAAGTCGGTCATGCCTGTTCAAGCTCCCATCGCCACCGACAACTGAACCCAAACATTTGCGATTGCAATTTACAAACCGCCGTTTCGCTCACATTGTAAACGAATGAATGTTCCGCATGCTGTCCACGGTGGCCAAACCCTCGCCCGGAGCTTGCTGCTGCTGGAAGCGATAGTTCGTGGCGAAGGGAAAGAAACGTTCAGGTCGCTGGTTCGTGACCTTGGCTTTTCAGAATCCACCGCGAGGCGGATCGTGCTGACGCTTGAGCGACAGGGGCTGGTTACCCGCTCGGCACGAGGCGTGTACGCTGCGGGAGCTGCGCTTGTCGATCTGGCGGCAAAGGTCGATCTGCAAGCCATTCTTCGCCGCAGTGGCCGGCCTGTGCTGCGCAGTCTGGCTGCAGAGTTCTTAGCGACAGCGCATCTTGCCGTTCTGGAAGCGGACATGGCGACCTACCTGGTCCGTGAGGGCTCAGGGCTTGGTCTGTTCACCCGCGAGGGCAGCCAGCTCGAGGCCTATTGCTCTGGAGTAGGCAAGGTATTGATCAGTTCGCTTCCCGCCCAGGCGCGCGAGACCTATTTGTCGAACGGGGTTTTCGTGGCGCTGACCCCCCACACCATTACCGATCCCGATAAGTTGCGTGCGACACTTGCTAAAGTTGGCGAGCAGGGCTTTGCGATTGATGACGAAGAGGTGGCCGAAGGGCTATATTGCATAGCCGTGCCGGTACGGGGACGAGCGGATACGACATACGCCGCGATCTCGCTCTCCGGTCCGAAAGATCAATTAGGCGCTCAACCCTTTGGGCCAGTGATTGCGGCGCTGCAAAAGGCGGCGTCTGCAATAGAGCGAGCAAGCGGTCTCACGCGAGCTGCTACTGCGGTCCTGGCGCGTTGACCTCGGAACACCACAGCGCCCAGGCACGATCGATTTGGCCACTGTTTTCCTTGTCGGCGTTGGCGGCCTCCTCGGCATTGAGGAAGGTCGGATTGCCCAGCATGCTCGCTGCGGATTGGATTTGGGCGTTGACCGCCAGATAAATCGCCCGGAAGACCACTTGCCTGACGTCACCGCCGACGCAGGTGGAGCCATGCCCACGCATCAGCACTACGGTTGAATTGCCCAGGCATTTGGCGAGCCCATCACCCAGTTCACCCGTTCGCACCAACATGTCGCTTGCATCGCCGGCGAATTCGCGAATTTCAAAAATCGGCGCCTTTGCCCCGATGAAGCCCGCCATATGGAATATTGGTCGCAGCGGCGCTTCATTGACGACGCTGAATGGTATCACCACTGGCGAATGGCTATGCACTATCGCTTTGACATCCGGGCGAGCGCGATAAATCGAAGAATGAATGAAGCGTTCAAGGAACGGGCGCCGGGCATCATTGCCGACCGGCGTGCCGTCATCCTGGAGGTGCATAAGGTCTGCCGCGGTGACGTTTGCCGGGGCCATGGTGCGCGAGATTATGAAACGGTCGCTGAGCGTGGGATGGCGAGCGCTGACATGACCAAAAGCATCGAGCACCCCGTGATGCGCGAGGATGCGGTTGGCCATGACGATCGCGGCTTCGATCTCCGCGATGTTTTCCGATACGGGAATCATTGCGGTTTCTCCGCAGGCCAGGTTCGTTGCCAAAGCGTCTCCAGTGCCGCCACGGTTTCGGGCAGCTCCTTGGCAGCAAAGCTGGCCATGACGTAGCGATCGGGGCGGAGCAAAATAAATCTGCCCCGTAACGCAGCAAAATCGGGGACGTCCGTCGTGCTGATGGCGACTCTCCTGGCTAGTAAATCATCCCAGATCTTACCCAGCGAGGTCTCGGCCACGATCCTGGCATCAAGGTCGATTCCAATCAGCACGAAACCATCGCCGAGCAGTTCATCCAACAACACCGAGGAGCCATCCGCCGCAGTACAAATTGGCTGCGGCAGCATTCGCCCCACGATCGCCCGCCGTGCACGCCTGGTCGGAAGCAGAAAGCCTTCTACGAACTGCGGTGACGGCTTATACTTCATCTCCGCGAAATAGCTCAGCGCATTTGGCCACACCCTGAGTGCGTGGAAAAAATTCCGAATTGCCAAGCCATGCAACGCTGAGCGCGGTCCCATAATTCCGCCCATCCGCAACGCCAGCCGGATCATGCTTTTTACATGAACGCTGCGCTCGGATTCGTAGCTTTGGAGCAGCAATGGGCCAATCCTGCCTTTTATCACCTCTGCGATTTTCCAGCCGATATTGGCGGCGTCGCGAATACCGCTGTTCATTCCCTGCCCGGCGAACGGCGGCATCAGATGGGCGGCGTCGCCGGCCAGCCAGATGCGGCTCGTTCCCCAGTGGTTCGCGACCCGCGCGTGGAAATGGTATACTGTCTTGCGAATGATGGTGCTTCCCGGCTCAGCCTGGTGTGCAGCCAGTAACGCCGCAACCCGGGCATCGGCCAGCATTTCCTCATCAGTCTCGTGCGGCAGCAGCTTGAACTCGTAACGCCGGGTCGAGCGTGGCCCGGGCAGGGCAATACAGGGTCGTCGGGGATCGCAAAACACGATCGTTTCAGGAGACGCAGCAGGCGAGTTTTCCAGGTCGATGATCAGCCAGCGCTCGTCCATGCTGCTGCCTTCGAGCTTGAATCCCAGCTGCTCGCGCAAATGACTTTTCGCCCCGTCGCAAGCCAGCACGTAGCTCGCATGTATCTCTCGACTTGCGCCCTCACCATCCTTCATGCGGAGGAGCACGCCTTCGGGCCTCTCCTCGAAACCATCCACCTTGCACGAAAAGCTCGTGTCGACCGACGAAAAGCGCGAGAGGCCGGTGCGAAGCTGGCCTTCCAGGATCGGTTGCCGAAACGCATTGCGCCGCGGATGTCCATAGGGCCGGGCCAGCGGCTTGACCTTTAGAAACATATCTCCCGCCGGGCCGTAATATTCGGAGCCATAGCCAGAGACCAATTCCCGATCGACGACATCGAGAAGGCCCAATCCCTGGATGACGCGCAACGATTCATCGTCGATGGACACTGCTCTGGGCTCTGAAACCGTCGAGGCATTTGCCTCTATCAATATCGTTCTGATGTTGGCGGCGCCCAGCAGATTGGCAAGCGTCAGGCCGGTGGGCCCGGCCCCGACGATGGCTATCGCGTAGTCTGGTTGCATGGCTCGAACTCTGCCGAATTAAAGCCTGCGCTCGATTGTGTTCGACAACAGGCCAATGCCATCGATTTCGACTTCGACAATATCCCCCGGCTTCATGAATACCTGCGGGTTTCGTTTGACCCCGACGCCACCAGGTGTCCCCGAAACGATGACATCGCCTGGCGACAACGGCGTGAATGTCGAGACATATTCGATGATGCGAGCGACTGGGAAGATCATTTCCGCAAGTGTCGCCTCCTGCATGACCTGGCCATTGAGTCGCGTTTGCAGCCGTTGCGATCCCAGCGCCCCGAATTCGTCAGGGGTAACCATCCAGGGGCCGAACGCACCGGTTTCCGGCCAGGTCTTGCCCGGGGTGAACTGAATACTGTGAGCCTGCCAATCCCGGATCGAGCCATCGTTATAGCAGGAATACCCGGCAACGTGCGCAAGCGCGTCCACCGCCGGAATACGCCGACCGGCCTTGCCGATGATGACCGCCAGCTCACCCTCATAGTCGAGACTTTCGCTCTCCGGGGGCAATACGATCGCTTTGCCGTGGCCGGTCTGCGAGTCGGCGAAACGGGTGAAGATCGTGGGATTTGCCACGACTGCTCGTCCCGTTTCCTGCCGGTGCTTCTCATAGTTCAATCCGACGCACAGGATTTTCCCAGGGTTCGGAATGACGGGCAGCCAGTTTGCGGCTGAGATCGCGATACGCTTGCCGCCCTGCAATGCTATGGTCGCCAGCTTGCCAGATGCAATCGCCGCCAGCAGTGTGGGATACTCGTCGATGATGATAATCTCATCGCCCTCGATGACACCCCATGCCGCGACGCCGTCGTGGACTAGACTACCAAAGCGCATGTCAGACTCCAAATTATCAAAATACGATAATCCGAACTAGTTCTGATTGCATGCCCGCGCAAGCCTCTATGATGAGCGCGCGCTCACCTGCAAACCCGCAGAGATTCGGAAAGCGGCTTCACCCAGTGCGCCAGCCAGCTGGCGAACAGTGTCGGACGGTAATGTTTCTGCAAGTCCGGCCACATTGAGGCTGGCCAGCAAGCCGCTTCCTTCCGGGACTAGGGGCACCGACACGCCCCGCATTCCGCTGTCTATTTCACCATCCGACACGACGAACCCGTCAACCCGGATTTGACGAAGAGCGTCTCGTGCCGAGTCCCACGTAGCGCCGAATCCGGCGTCAGCGAAGCTGGCAGGGTCCCGCCGATACAGAACCCTGAGCTGCCGTGGCGGCAGCTGGGCGAGGATTGCTTTCGAGGCCGATCCCCGGAATAGAGGCATAAGGCGCCCGCGCTCATAACCGACGGCAAAAGCTGGATTTCCATGCGAAGCTTGAGCGACGCACATGACGCGTGTGCCCAGGAGGCGACACAGAAACACAACTGTCTTTTTCGGCTCGATCTGCGCGATGCGCTGCATTTCCGGCTGGGCAGCAGAAATAAGAGGGTCTGTCAGTCGCAACAGGCGATCATAGCGAATAATTGTCGGGCCAAGAATATACCTCCCGGCTGCAAAGGGGGCGAGCAACCCGCTGGCAGTTAAACTGGCGAAATAACGATACGTTGTGCTTGTCGCCAGTGCCAGCGCCTTGGCTGCCTCTTCAACCGACCAATCGGATTTTTCGAGATCGAAAAGATCAAGAACCATGAGTAGTCGATCAGAGGTTGTCATTCCGGTCCCCTGTATTTGTGCCATACGGTATGCATCATGGAGCGGCACTTCAGGCAGCAGGTCAACCCCGCCTGACCCAATGGCGACCGACAGTCCCCTGCCTCGTCGTATGATCGAGTACATGAGCCTGCGCAACCGTCTCGCGAATGCCGCGCGTCCAAGTCGCCTCACCGTCCTATAAAAATCATGCCGCGAAGCCGTCGGTCGCTGCAGTTGCCGTCAGAGCAAGCGTCCGACGGACGACGAGAGCGACCTGGCTGGGTTGGGCCTATCCTCCAAAAGCGCCAGTTGCCTTGGATGATGATGGTGCATCTATCTTGAGAAATTCGCTCACCATGGCGTTGAAGACGGCCGCATGCTCGATCTGGGCCCAATGCCCGCAACGGTTGAACACCAGAAGCTGGGAGTTCTGCAGTACGCTCATCACCCGAAGGCTGGCTTCCAGCGGCACGATGCGATCATCACGGCCGTGGATAATCATCGCCGGAATTTTGACAGAAGTCAGGGCGGCCGCGAGCTCTACAGCTTCGTTCTTTTTGGGGGTCATCTTGCCCAGTTCGGAGCGCTTCAGGAAATTCTGCAGGTGGCGCGGATTGGCGTTGGCGCTCTTGGCTCTCTCGGTGAGCAATTGGTCGCTCACATGGGATGTGTCGAAGAGCATCACCTCGCATAACCGACGGAAATTATTGACGGAAGGGTCGCGATAGGTCTCAACCAGCACGTGCATCCCCGGCGTGAGGCCAGCGGGCGTCATTGTCATCGGCAGGCCTAGCCCACCAACGGCGGCGGCCATTGCAACGATGTGCGATATGCGTTCAGGATATTCTACGGCCATGTTGAGCGTGATCACGCTACCCATCGAATTGCCAATGAGCGCGGTCTTAGAGATATCCAAGGCGTCCATCAGCAGCTTGATGGATTCGGCCTGCACCTTTGGTATGTCATCGATATAAGGATCGAATTCATCGGACTTTCCATAGCCAGGCACGTCTGGCAAAATTACGCGAAACTGTTTGGACAGCACCCGCGCGTTGTCTTGAAAGTTGCTCCAACCAGAAGCACCGGGGCCGCCGCCGTGCAGCATGATGATCGGAGATCCTGAGCCTAGTTCATTATAGTGAATTTTCCACTTGGGGGTTTGAACGTAACGGCTGGTGGATTCCTCAGTAAATTCCTGACTCATTTCGATGTCTCTTCCAGAATCGGTATCCGCATGTCGCGGAAACCATTTTTGTTGCGCGGGGATCTGTCGCCTCACATATCGCAACCGCGAGGAGGTATGCAAGCTTGCGCGAGCGGCGATAAGACTGTATTCCCAAAATGAGAGAAATCTGGTTGGGATAGCTAATGGTCGAAATCGTGTCGGAGCGTGAACCGCTCAGAGCAACGCTGCACGAAATTGCGTTGCAATCACCTGATGTTGCCAAGCTTGCCCGTTTCTATGGTGATGCGCTTGGCTATAGCTTCTCTGAAGATTTGACGGGGTATCTTGGCGTCGCGCGCGACCGGCGGCTGCGCTTATGCCCCGGTCCACAGAAAACACTGGCTTATGCTGCCTATGCGTTGGCGGATCGCAGCGATCTCACCGCTTTGACGCAGCGGCTGACTGCGGCAAAGGTGCCATTCGAGAACCACGCGCCGACCGGGATGAGCGACGCCGTGAGGTTTCGAGACCCCGACGGCAATGCCTTTGTTTTTGGATTGGCTGACGGCGGCGAGAAGCAGCAATATAGTGAGCTTGCGGATCGACCAGCGCGCCTCCAGCATATCGTGTTCGCCAGCACCAATGTTACCAGGATGCTGCAATTCTTTACAGACATCATCGGATTCACACTCAGTGATCGCGTGCTTGACGATCAGGGTGACCTTAAAACAGTATTCGTCAGATGCAGTCATGAACACCACAGCCTGGCTATCTTTGACGCCAACGAGTGTCGCCTGGATCATCACTGCTATGAAGCTGCGGAGTGGAATCTCATTCGGGACTGGGCCGATAGTTTTGCGCGGCAGCGGATAGCTTTGAAATGGGGTCCCGGCCGCCACGGACCAGGAGACAACCTGTTTCTATTTATTCACGATCCCGACGGAAACTGGGTCGAAATATCCGCTGAGCTAGAAACAGTTAAACCTGACCGTCCGGTTGGCGACTGGCCACACGAGGAATATACCCTTAATTCATGGGGGATGGGGATACTGAGGAGCTGACATCGGCATGTTCGGCGGAACAGCGCAATAGTCGGTGATCGGCCAGCTTGCGAAGAAGTCCGTCGATGAAAAACGTTTTGCCGACTTCGCGGGCGTATATACAGTGCCTTGAGCAAGCCTGCCGTCGACTCTTTGTCGAGGTTATTGTTAACCGATAAAAAGCCCTACTTTTCAAAGGCCACTGGGGCGCTTGCCCTGGCAAGTCTGATTCCGTATGAAGACTTGCCATCATCTCAACGCCATCGATCCAAGGAAACACGACATGTCAAATGCCACCTCTGCTCAGGAAATAGTAGGCGTCACCCAGCTCGGTTATCTGGGACTTGGGGTCTCGGAGCCCGATGTCTGGCATGAGTTCGCAACCGAAGTGCTGGGGCTTCAGTCGAACGGGGGCACCGCGCGCGACTCCCGCTTCTACCGGATGGATTCTCATCATCACCGGTTCGAGATTTGCCCCAGCGGCGAAGACGACATTCTTTGGGCCGGATGGGAGGCAAAGGACGCGGAAGCTCTGGCTCAGATCGCCACCCAGGTCAGAGCGCTTGGAGTGGAAGTCGTCGAATGCAGCCCAGAAGACGCAGCGGAGCGATTGGTGCTGGGGCTGATTCGGTTCAATGACCCAGAAGGTCTTCCGACCGAGGTTTATCATGGCCCACTGATCGACTCTAAATCATTCAATTCGCCGCGCGGTATTCGAGGTTTCAGGGGCGATGACCTGGGATTGGGGCATTTTGTCATGATCGTTCGCGACCTCGACTCGATGCTGGATTTCTATAAGCGCGGCCTTGGGATAAAAGTAAGTGATTTCATCAATATCGGCAGGGGCTCGATGCAGTTCAGAGTGTGCTTCACGCACGTCAATCCCCGACACCATTCGCTGGCCATGGCTCAGATGTTAGGGGCAACGCCGCCATCTGCTGCCAAGAAGCCAAAGAAATTGAATCATTTCCTGCTTGAAGCCAAAGAGCTTGATGATGTTGGCACAACCTTGGACATTTTCAAGCAACGCGCCATGCCGGTGGGCCAACTTGGCAAGCACACCAACGATTTTATGGTGTCTTTCTATGCCCCCACTCCGTCCGGATTTTCAGTGGAATATGGCTGGAATGGCCGTTCGATCATCGATGAAGCAACGTGGGAAGTGCAGAACTACCACGCTGCAAGTATCTGGGGTCATGAAATGCCTGCGGCTTCCGCGCCCGGCGCGGGCATGGAAGCTGCGGCGAACGCCGCTTAGAAAGGGGCCATCTGTAGTTCGGTACAACCGGCAGGCGCAGGCGATTCACGGCAATTTATAAAGCGAACCAATCGTTGGCTTGCTGATCCTTAATTAGTGCGGGGGGAGAAAATTCCTGTGATCAAACTTGTATTTGCCGTGAGGGCAAAACCCGCCTGACCGCTGTGCAAGCGCTCCACCATCTGCGCCATAACCACGCGCCGCTGGTCAAAGCGGCGCACACCAACCGCAGGCAGCAACGGCTTCTGGCGGTTCTCGGCGAGAAGTGGCCGAAGGGGCGATGTGGTTCATCGTTCCGAGGCCGCGACGCTGCCGCCAAAACTTGGGCCGCCAAAACTTGGGCCGCCAAAACTTGGGCCGAGAGCCGCCAGAAGCCGCCCGCAGGATTGCCATTCCCGTCCGCTGGACATCGTCGGACCGGCTAAACGATGAACCATCGCCTTCGCCGCTCCTCCTCGCCAGCGAACGGGAATGGCAATCCTCATGGGTCAGGATCACCGCAGCTTGGTATTGCTGGCTGGGACTCGCCCTAAGGGGCAAGGTACGCCTGGTTTAAAGAGCCTTCGGCTTGGGCCCGTCAGCCCTGACTGAAGCGGTAGAATGGTCGCCAGCTAATTTCTGCAGGCCGCATAGATGGCCCCCCGCCAAGGCTCGAAATCCGCCTTCCGTAACTTTTTGGAAAAAAGCCGATGATGGCAAGGTTGACAAACCCCACGGCACCAATCTAATTGAACGAACGATCAACCAACGAAATTCCGGCAAACGGGTTGGCTTAAGTGTGAGAACGACGGATGGCTGAAATTGAAGGGCTGGGTTACCTTGGGTTAACCGGATCCATCGAGGAGTGGCGTGCTCTGGCCGCAATTCTCGGGTTGGAAGCAGTATCGCAGGCGTCGGATTCAGAGGCACGCTTCCGAATCGATGAGCGCGCCTGGCGGATCGCGGTGGAAGACGGCCCTCCAGGGCTTGGCTATATCGGTTGGGAAATCGGCAGCCGAGCTGCGCTCGCCCGGGTTCGTGGCAGGCTCAACGCTGCGGGAATTGCCGTAGAGGCCGATCCAGAACTTGCGCGGGAGCGCGGCGTGCTGGAACTGTTCACGTGCCTTGATCCATCGGGACTTCGCCTTGAGTTCTTTTTCGGCGCCGAGATCAGTCCCGCGCCTTTCGTTTCGCCAACCGGCGCGCGCTTCGTCACCAGCAGCGAAGGGCGGACTTTGGGCCTCGGCCATGTCGTGTTGTTTGTCGCCGACGCGACCGCGACTTCCGATTTCTATATGGGGATCCTGGGCTTCAAACACTCCGACTCGATCATCAGTGGCTACATGGGTGCCACTTTCGCGCATACCAATCCGCGCCATCACAGCCTGGCGTTCGGCCAGGCGCGCGGAGCGATGAAGCCGGGGCTGGAGCATTTCATGCTCGAGGTCGACAATCTGGATGTGGTGGGTCGCGCTTTGGACGGAGTAGCCAAAGCCAATGTTCCGGTGACGGTCACTTTGGGTAAACACACCAATGACTTCATGACCTCGTTCTATTTACGCACGCCATCGGGATGCGATCTTGAATATGGCGCTGGCGGCCGGCTTCTCGATGACTCGTGGATACCGACGTGGTTTCGCAGCCCCAGCATCTGGGGCCACAAAAGAGTTCCGGTCACCTCGGGTGCAGACCTGCCCAAAGTCGAAATTCCGGGGTGATCCTGGGCGCCGGGACGCGCCGGGCTGACGATAGCATGGCGCAGGGCAACCGGGGTTTGGGCAATTCACGCGATTAGATGATGAAGGACAACGATACTATGGAAACTCTGGTTGCCACTGATCCGCAATTTCTGCAGATTCCCGAGAATTTGTTCGTCGATGCAGAAATCAGGACCGAGATCGAGCAGTTTCTGTATTTTGAGGCGGCGCTGCTGGATGAACGGCGTTTCGCCGAGTGGTATCTTCTGTCGGCGGACGACATCCATTATTGGATGCCCTCGCGCTCGAACCGCCTCATGCATGAACAGGCACGGGAGAGCACGACGAAAGACCAACACGGGCTCTTCGATGATACCAAGCGGTCGCTGGGCTGGCGGGTCAAGCAACTCCTCACCAACAAGCACTGGGCTGAAGATCCGCCAAGCCGGTCGCGCCACATCGTCACCAACATTCGCGTTGAAAAAACCGAGGCGCGGAATGAATACGCCGTGCACTCGAATTTTCTGGTCTACCGCAATCGCCTGGAAACCGAAGTCGATATCTGGGTGGGCGAACGACAGGACACGCTTCGCCGGGTAGCACCCAGGGCATGGC
>JALYHR010000026.1 GCA_030776465.1 Pseudomonadota bacterium | reverse complement strand
ACGGCATGCGCATCCGTGACGGCGACGATCCCTACTTCGTCGTCGCCGCCGACAAGGGTACCGCCAGCTTTTCCGATACCGCCAACGCCATCGCGCAAGGCCGGGATTTCTGGCTGGACGATGCCTTCGCCAGCGGCGGTTCCAAAGGCTACGACCACAAAGCCATGGCGATCACCGCGCGCGGTGCGTGGCTGTCGGTGCAGCGGCATTTTCTGGAACTGGGCGTCGATATCCAGACCAGCCCGGTCCGCGTCGTCGGCGTCGGCGACATGTCGGGCGACGTGTTCGGCAACGGCATGCTGCTGTCGCAGACATTGAAACTGGTGGCCGCTTTCGATCATCGCCATATCTTCCTCGACCCCAATCCCGACCCGGCCAGCGCCTGGCAGGAACGTCGGCGGCTGTTCGATCTGCCGCGTTCATCGTGGAGCGATTACGACCGGTCGGTGATTTCGGCGGGCGGCGGAGTGTTTCCACGGGCGATGAAGGAAATCGCGCTCAGCCCCGAAATACGCGCCGCGCTGGGCATCACCGCAGAAGTGACCGATCCTGACTCACTGATCACCGCGATCCTGACCGCGCCGGTGGATCTGTTGTGGTTCGGCGGCATCGGCACCTATGTGAAGGGCGCGGACGAAACCAACGCCGAGGTCGGCGATCACGCCAATGATTCGGTGCGCGTCGATGGCAGCGCGGTCCGGGCGCGGGTGATCGGCGAAGGTGCCAATCTGGGGTGCACCCAGGCGGGCCGGATCGAAGCTGCGCTAGCCGGTCATCTTGGCGCGGGCCTGCGCAACAATACCGATTTTATCGACAATTCCGCCGGGGTCGATTGCTCTGACAAGGAAGTCAACATCAAGATCGCCCTGGCCGCAGCAAAGCGCGCCGGTCGGCTGAGCGAAGAGAGCCGTGTTGAATTGCTCATCGCCATGACCGACGATGTTGCCGCGCTGGTGCTGGAGGATAACCGGCTGCAGGCCTTGGCGCTGTCGATTGCCGAAGCGGGCGGGGCTGGCGCCGTTGCCAGCGCGGTACGCCTGATCGAGCGGCTGGAGGAAGGCGGACAACTCGACCGTGCCACCGCGGGATTGGCCGATAACGAGACGCTGGCCGCGCGCGCCAATTCGGCGCGCGGCTTGACCCGGCCCGAACTCGCGGTGCTGCTGTCCACCGCCAAGCTGGAGCTGCAGGCGGCGCTGGAACAATCGGACGTGCCGGACGATCCTGGGTTGGGCGACGAACTGATGGCCGCCTTCCCACCGCCGATGCGCGAGCGGTTCGCCGATGAAATCACCCATCACCGCTTGCGCCGGGAAATCATCGCCACCCGGCTGTGCAATCGCCTGATCAACCGCATCGGCTTTATCCATCCATTCGAACTGGCCGATGAGGAAGGCGCCTCGCTCGCCGAAGTGACTGCCGCCTTCATCGCCGCCGAACGCTTGTTCGATATGGCAAAAATCTGGCAGGCACTGGAAACCGGGGTGATGCCCGAAGCCGCGCGCATCCATCTGTTCGTCGCTGCCGCCGCCGCATTACGCTCGCAGATGGCCGATTTGCTGCGCGCTGGGGCCGGGCGGGTCGCCCCGACCAGGATTGCCGCCGAATTGCAGGCGGGCGTGCAGCAATTGGCGCAGGTCACCGACAGTTTGCTGGCGGGCGAATCGCGCATCCATTCAACCACCATGCGTGGCGATTTCATCACGGCGGGCGCATCGCCAGAGGCCGCCGAAATCGTGACCCGGCTGTTCGACATGGACGGCGCGGTGGGCCTGGCCCGGCTGGCGCGCGATGCCGGGCTGGACGCGGTGGCGCTGACCATGGGGTTCGGCGAAATCGGCAGCAAACTGGGGCTGGACTGGGCGCAGCTGACCGCCGCCAGAATGTCGCCCAGCGACGCGTGGGAGCGATTGCTGGTGGCCGGGCTGGCGCGCGATTTTCAGCAGATGCGGCTCGATTTCCTGCGGCAGATCGCGCGCGAAGGTAAGGGCCGAGGTGAGCCGCTGGCCGATGTCCAACGCTGGCTGGCGGCGCATGAGGCTGGCGTGCGCCAGTTTCGCAGCATGGTCGGCCGGGCGCAGCTGGTGCCGGTGACGAGCGCGGCGATGCTGGCCCAGATCGCCAGTCAGGCGCGCGCGTTGCTGGCGCGATAGAGGTCAGCGAAGGCATCTCAAAAACTCAATGCGAAACAGTCGCATTGAGAATCTCTGGTCGCGCAACCTTGCGATTTGCTCCGCGTTCATCCAGATATAGATCGCGCATAAGGAGAACCACATGCCCCATCATCCCACCACGTTTGCGGGCGAGTCCGGCTCGGACAATCCGGTCGGATGGGACGACCAGGCGATTTTGCATCGCCGCTCCGATGCCGGGGTGATGCATGATTTCCGGGTGGCGCGCCACGGCACCCTGGCCGAACTGGTCCATCAGGTGACGATGTTTCCCGAGGAAGTGCGCTCGCAATACCGGATCGAGCGCCCTGGCGGCAAGGAATACGAGCCCTACGAGATTGCGGCGCTGGCCAAACGCCCCGATTTCCCGCTTTAATTGCGCATGGCCAACGCGCGAACATTAGCTGATTTTTCAGCGACCCGCCCCGATGGAAGCGAGGCCGATCTGGCGGAATTCGTCGGAAAAGTGGTGCTGGTCGTCAATACCGCCAGCAAATGCGGCTTTACCCCGCAATATGCCGGTCTGGAAGAACTGTGGGAAAAATATGGGCCGCGCGGCTTTGCCGTGATCGGCTTTCCCTGCAACCAGTTCGGCGCGCAGGAACCGGGCAGCGCCGACGACATAGCCAGCTTTTGCAGTCTCAATTACGGCGTTTCGTTCCCGCTGATGGCCAAGGTCGAGGTCAATGGCGATGCCGCACCGCCGCTGTATCGATGGCTCAAGGCCGAGGCGCCGGGCATCCTGGGCAGCAAGCGTGTGAAATGGAACTTCACCAAGTTCCTGGTCGGTCGCGATGGCAAGGTCGTGCGCCGCTACGCCCCAACCGATAAGCCGGAGAGCCTGGCGGCGGATATCGAAGCGTTGCTGTAATTTGCTGGATGATCAGTTACGCCTGCCTTGATGCAGAGCGTGGCGTAATGCTCCACGCCATCGCGCATCGGCGCTTGCCCCCTGGGGTGTCCTGGGGATATGCTCCTGCTGGCATGATGTCATTTCCCTCGCCTGCTGCTGGTTGCTTTGCGGGGCCGTTGCACCGCTATGCCGTACGCGCTCATTTCGAGGATACCGATCTGTCCGGCGTCGTTTACCATGCCAATTACCTGCGCTGGTTCGAGCGCGCGCGGTCCGATCTGCTGCGCCTGCTGGGTATCGACCAGCGCGCCGCGCATGAGGCGGGCGACGGGGCCTATGCGGTCGCCGACTTGACGATCCGCTATGCCGCGCCTGCGCGGCTGAACGATATCGTGATGATCGAGACTTTGGCCGAGAAACTTGGCGCGGCCAGTTGCCGTCTGCATCAGCGCGCGCTGCGTGAAGGCACATTGCTGGCCGAAGCGCGGGTGCGGGTCGGTTTCCTCGGTCCCGATGGCCGCCCGCGACGGCAGCCTGCGGCGTGGCGCGCCGCCTTTGCCGCCCTGGTGGCAATGCCCCCTATTGCCGAGCATTCAGGACAAACATGAACATACATTCGATAGTTCCGGCGCTAATTCCGGCGCTTCTTCCGGCACCAGATTCGGCTCACCTCAACCCGATCAACCTGTTTCTCGACGCCGATATTGTCGTGCAATTGATCATGGCCGGATTGCTGCTGGCGAGTATCTGGGTGTGGACGATCGTGATTTCATTTGCCTTGCGCATCGCCCGGCTGCGCCGCAGTTCCGACAGCTATGAGCGGGAGTTCTGGCAAGCGCGCGATCTGGACGTCTTTCAGGCGCCTTATGCCAAGAGCGAATTGCCGTCGGCGCGGGTAGTCGCCGCAGCGATGATCGAATGGCGACAGTCTTTTGCGGGAAAAACGGCAGCCGCCGGTAAACCGCCAAACTCCGGCAACCGCATCGACCGCGAGGGTACGCGCCAGCGGCTGGCATCGGTGATGGACACGGTGGTCGCGACCGAGGCGGAGCGGCTGGCCGACCGCCTGAATTTCCTGGCAACGGTCGGTTCGGTGGCGCCCTTCGTGGGCTTGTTCGGCACTGTCTGGGGCATCATGAGCGCATTTTTCCAGATCGGCCAGGAACAGAATTCCTCGCTCGCGGTAGTCGCCCCGGGCATCGCGGAGGCATTGGCAGCGACTGCGGTGGGGCTATTTGCCGCGATCCCCGCAGTCATCGCCTACAATCGCTTTTCGCACCGGGTGAACGCTTTCGATGCGAGGCTGCAACGCTTTGCCGACCGATTTCTGGTCAGCCTCAGCCGTGAACTGGAGCAGGACTGATGGTCGGCATCCAGCAACAGCGTCGCGGGCGCGGGCGTGGGGCGCGACGTGCGGCGCCGATGTCGGAAATCAACGTCACGCCGCTGGTCGATGTGATGATGGTGCTGCTGGTGATTTTCATGGTCACCGCGCCGCTGCTGAAGGCCGGGATCGCGATCCAGCTTCCCGATAGCCGCGCGAAACCGCTGGCCCAGCCACCGCATGGCGTGACGATCAGCATGGACCGCGCGGGCAAGACCTATCTCGACGATAAGGAACTGGCGCCCGATGAACTGGCCAGCCGCATTGCCGATCTGCCCAAAGGAGCCGACGGCCGCCCGCCCCAGGTGACGCTGCGGGCCGACACCGGGCTCGATTACGGGCAGGTGATCGGGGTGATGGGGGAACTGAACCGCGCGGGCATAACTGCTATATCGCTGGTGACCAACGCGGGCATGCGGGTGCCCGAATCGGTCAGCGGCGGTTCAGTTTCAGCGCGGTAGCCCGCACCATGGCATGGGGTAATCTTCGCCGCGAAGAACAGGTCGGACTGGCGCTGGCTTTGGTGCTCCATGCCGCATTGCTCGGCATGTTCCTGATGCGACCCGCGCCGCGCCCTGCCCCGGTGCCGCAGCCGATCAGCGTGACCTTGTCGCAAGACACCGGGCTTACCGCTACCGCGCCGACCCATGACGCTGCGGCGGATATCGCGCCGACGCTGGGCGTCCCCAAGACGGCGCCAGCCCCCGCCCCTGCCGCAGTCGAGCCGCTGCCCGTCACAAAACCGCTTCCCGAGCCGAGGCCAGTCGCAGTGACACCAACGCGAACGGAAATCGCCAAGCCCAAACACGAAGCGTTGACGAAAACGGCGCACAAGAACGGCCCATCGGTCAGAGACTGGAACCTTGACGTGCCCGCAACGCCGGACCACCAGCCCGCAGGCGGCAGCCGCATAGGCAATGATTTTCTCAAGGGCGTTGCTGGCGGCAAAGCCAGCGGCAAGGCACAAACCCAGGGCGCCGCCGTGATCGGCCCAGAAGTGAAGGCGTCCTTGTCGGGCGCGATCGCGCGGCAGTTGAAACCGCATTGGGAAGCGCCGCAAGGCGTCGATGCCGACAAATTGGTCACCGTTTTGTCGTGGGATCTCGATGCGGATGGCTCGCTGGCCGGGACGCCGCGTGTCGTCCGGCAAGAGGGGATCACCGACAGCAATCGCCCGCAGGCCGCGCGCCATGCCGAACAGGCGATCCGCGCGGTCGAACTGGGTGCGCCGTTCAAACTGCCACCCGAATATTATGCGGTGTGGAAACACGTCAGGTCGTTCGAATTCAATAGGACTTTATCGCAATGATGCGCCGCATTCTGCCGCTTTTCCTGATTTTCGCAGCGCCGCCGCTGCTCGCGCAGGAATCGGCGGCGCCGCAGCCCGCCCCCGCGCCCTCCCCTCCGCCAGCCGATCAAGGCGGCTTGTCCGGCTCGGTCACCGACGACAGCGCGTGGCAGGATCTGGGCATCGACATCCCGGCCTTCGCCACCGACGCCGACAAGCCAACGGCAGCCAACGCCGGTGGCACCGCCGCGCTGGGCCGCGCCATTGCCGAGGTGATTACCGCCGATCTCAAGAACAACGGCCTGTTCAAACCGATTGGCCCGGATACCTTGCCTGCGGTGCCTTTTGCCCAAGCCGCAGCGCCGGACTTCGACGCATGGAGCGCACGCGGCGCGGAACGGCTGGTGCATGGCGCCGTGGTTGCGGGGGCGGACGGCCAGCTCAATGTCGGCTGCGGGCTTTACGATGTCGCCTTGAAGCAGCAACTGGTCCGCACCAGCCTTAGTTTTGCGCCCGAGGACTGGCGCCGCGCCGCGCATAAATGCGCCGATACCATCTATGCGCGGCTGTCGGGTGAAAGTCCGTTCTTCGACAGCCGCATCGCCTATATCGCCGAAACCGGCCCCAAGGATCACCGCATGAAGCGACTGGCGATCATGGATTCCGACGGCGCCAATCACCGCTTTATCACCACCGGGCAGGCGATGGCGCTGACCCCGCGCTATTCGCCCGATTACCGCTCAATCGTCTATCTCAGCTATCTCGACGGGCAGCCCCGGATTTACATCTACGATAACGACACCAACCATCAACGGCTGCTGACCGCCACGCATCATCCGACTTTCGCACCGCGCTGGTCGCCGGATGGCAAATGGATCCTCTATTCCGAGGCGATGGCGGGCAATACCAACATCTTTCGCATTCCGTCGGCTGGCGGCTCCGCCACGCAACTGACCGACACCCCCGGCATCAACATCGGCGGCAGCTATTCGCCCGATGGCCAGCACATCGTCTTTGAAAGCGACCGTTCGGGCAGCCAGCAGGTCTATGTGATGGATGCCGACGGCAGCAACCAGCATCGCATCAGCTTTTTCGGTGGACGCGCCGCGACGCCGGAATGGAGCCCGCGCGGCGATCTCATCGCCTTTACGCATATTGCCGGCAATCTGCGCATCGCGGTAATGACGCCCGAGGGTGCCGGGCTGCGCTATTTGACCGACAGCTGGCAGGATGAAGCGCCTACCTGGGCGCCGAACGGGCGCATCGTCCAGTTTTTCCGGACCGAAAAAGACAGCGGCCATACCGCATTGTGGCAAGTCGACCTGACCGGACGCAATGAACGCCGCCTGCCCACCCCGGTCGATGCTTCGGATCCGTCATGGGGACCGGTTCGGCCCTGACGTTGATCGCGGTGCTGGCAGGATGGCCCGCAATGGTTTATATTGAACCCGTAAAGGAGACCAAGATGGCTGCCATTCTCCCCGTCGATGGTAAATCCGCAACGATCCGGTCATCCGCATTGGTGCTGGCGATCGCTTGCGCCATGCTATCCGGCTGCTCCAGCAAGGCACCCAGCATCCTGCCACCCCCACCGGGGCCAGCGGCGGTAACCACCAATTCGACAGTGCCGGGAGTGGTGCCCGGCAGCCAGGCCGATTTCCAGGCGACGCTGATGGGCCGCGACGTGATCTATTTCGACACCGACAAATACAACATCGACAGCGATGACGCCGCCGCGCTGCAAAGCCAGGCGCAGTGGCTGATGCGCTACCCGGCCAAGCACGCCACGCTGGAGGGACATGCCGATGAACGCGGCACCCGCGATTACAATCTGGCGCTGGGCGAACGGCGGGCCAATGCCGCCAAGGTCTATCTGCAAAGCCTGGGCATCGACGGCGCGCGCCTGACCACGGTCAGCTACGGCAAGGAACGCCCGGTCGCGCTAGGCTCCAACGAGGAAGCCTGGGCCAAGAACCGGCGAGCGGTGACAGTGATTGTCGACTGAACCGAGCGCCTCACAGCGCCAGCAAGGCTTTCAATCCACTCAACTGCGCCAGGTTCAGCGCGTCTGGTGATATGGTCCCGAGATGCTGCAAAAGGCTGGGGCCGTACAACACGAAAGCGGCCATGACCATGACTGACACGGCGGCAGAAAACGATAATTGCTTGCTCATGGGGCCGATTCCGTTTGCTCAACGAGCTTATAATAAGCACAGTTAGCAAGTATTGCAACGCAGCTTGGTATGGGCTGCCTCCTTCTCCCCTCCCGCTTGCGGGAGGGGCCGGGGGTGGGCACTTGAAACTTGTCCCAACGCCCGCACATTTGCGCCAAAGAGCCCACCCTAACCCCTCCCGCAAGCGGGAGGGGAATAGATAGGGATGACCCTCCCGCATGCGAGCGGATTAGCAGGGAACCCCTTGCGTCACCCGGCATCCAGCGCCTATCTCAAAATCATGAGCCGTCCGCATCGCAGCACTGATTGGGGTTTTCCGCGCTGGCGGGGCTATGAAACCGGGAGCGAAGCGGCGCGGGTGCGGTTATGCGACCGGATGGGGTGCAGCGATCCGGGCAATTGCCCAGCGCCCAAATCGCCCAACAGCAAGGAACGCTGGTATTTCTGCCAGTCTCATGCCGCCGAATATAATTCTGGCTGGGATTATTTTGCCGGGCTGACCGCCGAAGAAGCCATGACGCGCGAGCGGGCCGAAACCCAGACCAGTGCAGGTTATCGCGAATCGGCGTACTATGGCTGGGCCGGATCGGGCGACGGCACACGCAGCCGCGACGAAATGCGCGCTCTCGACCTGCTCGGCCTGGAGCCGGACGCCGAAATCGACGCGGTGCGCAAGGCTTGGCGAACCAAGGCCAAGGAAGTTCATCCCGACGTCAGGCCGGGCGACGCCGACGCCGCCAAGGCGTTCCAGGCGCTGCAACTGGCTTACGAAGTCCTGCGCGCCGCCGAGGAACGCCGGAACTGGAAGGGCGGCCTATAATTTCCGGCGTTCTGGGGGCGGCTGGCCCCCAGAGTCTGTTCGATCGCCAGGAATGGTCAAAACTCTATGCGCACCCGATTGAGCATTTGCCGCAGGAAGCAGCGTTTTCTCACCGAGGCCGAGGCGAGGATAGCCGCTGGCGTGGCCCCCTTCGCGCTTCGGCCCTATCGCTGTGACCGTTGCCGATGGTTTCACCTGACCAGCCGGTTGAAGGGCAAGCGGATCGAACGTCCGGCGAGTTAAAGATCGGTTGCATTAACCTCGCGCGCGCTGCGATCGATCCGCAATTGATAGGCGCGGTCGCTGTCGGACGAGCGGTACACGACCCCCGCCGCCGCAACGCTGTTCCAGTCGGCGGTGGTCATCGCCGTGCCGTCCAGCCGCGACCATTCGCCCGTGCGTGGGAACTGCACGAAGCGATCGGTCCGCGCGGCGCGCCATGCTGCGAGTGTGGCGCAATAGTCTTCCAGTGCGCGATCGCGGCGCGCCCAGTCCAGCCAGCTTATCGCGTTATCCTGGCAATAGGCGTTGTTGTTGCCCTGCTGGCTGCGCCCGAATTCATCGCCTGCGCTCAGCATGATGGTGCCGGTCGAGGCGAACAATGTCGCCAGCAACGCGCGGCAATCGGCGTCGCGGCGGGCGATGATCGCCAGATCGTCGGTGGCGCCCTCGACCCCGTTGTTCCAACTGAAATTTTCGTCATGGCCATCGCGGTTCTGCTCGCCGTTGGCCTGATTATGACGGTCGGCATAGGCGACCAGATCAGCCAACGTAAACCCGTCATGCGCGCAAAGGAAATTGACGCTGCGGCAGGCTTGTTCGCCGAACACGTCGGCTGATCCCGCCAGCCGCGTTGCCAATATCCCGGGCGCCGCGTCGCCGCGCCAGAATTTGCGGACATCGTCGCGAAAGCGGTCGTTCCATTCCAGCCAGTTTTCCGGGAAATGGCCCAGTTGATAGCCGCCCGGACCGATGTCCCACGGTTCGGCGATCACCACGCGGTCGGCGAGCCACGGATCGGCGGCGATCTCGGCAAAAAACGGCGCGGATTTGTCATAGCCGGGCCCGCGCCCCAGCACCGTCGCCAGGTCGAAGCGAAAGCCGTCAACACCCGCGTGGCGCACGAAATGACGCAGCGTTGCCAGCGCCAGTTCGCGCATCGGCGGATAGGAAAAATCGAGCGTATTGCCGCAGCCGGTATCGTTGATCAGCGCGCCGTCGGGTTGATGCCCATAGAACGCATCGTCCAGCCCGCGCAGGCCGATCACTGGGCCAGCCGCATCGCTTTCGCCCGAGTGATTGAGCACCACGTCCAGGATCACGCCGATCCCCGCCGCGTGCAGCGCGGCCACCGTCTCGCGCAATTCGGCCATGCCACCGGGGCACAGCACCGGATCGAGCGCCATCGGCGCGATCGGGTTGTAGCCCCAGAAATTGGTCAGGCCAAGCGGCGGCAGATGCCGCTCATCCAGCCACGACACCACCGGCATCAGTTCCACCGCCGAGACATGCAGCTTGATAAAATGGGCGATGACTGCCGGATGGGCCAACGCCGCGACTGTACCGCGTTGCGCGGCGGGCACATCGGGGTGTTGCATGGTGAAGCCGCGCACATGCAGTTCGTAAATCAGCCCGCCCCGGGTGAAGCACGGCGACTTGCGCGCCAGTTCGGGCAATGCCCCCGGCACCACCGCCTTGGGCACCAGCGCGGCGGTATCCTCGCCTTGCTTCGCCAGGCGCGGATCATAAGCCGGTCGCCGATCAAGCGCCATCGCGTAGGGATCGATCAGCAGCTTGGCCGGATCGAACCACAGCCCGCGCTCCGGCGCCCATTCGCCCCATGCACGATAGCCATAACGCGCGCCCGTCAGGTCGCCCGACAGTTCGACTTGCCAGATGTCGCCGCCTGGTTCGGCCCCACCCATTTCGGCGTCCCGGCGCATGGCGATGCGGTGTTCGCTATGGTCATCGAATAGGCACAGCGACACATCGGTGGCGCGCGGCGCGCGGACTGCAAAGCTGGTGCCGTCCGCTGTGGCGATCGCGCCCAGCGTGTCACTCACGTCACCACATCCGGCGTCATGCGGCCAGTAAGGCGAGCAATCCCGGCAATGTCTTCCGCAGCGGCAATCAGTTCCGCCAGCATATCGGGGGTATGCGCGTCCAGCCTGCCGCCCACCGGTTCATAGCGTTCCAGATACAGTCGCAGGGTGGCGCCCTCGGTGCCGGTGCCGGACAAGCGCAGGACGATGCGCGATCCGCCCGCGAACAGCACCCGCAGGCCCTGGTTGGCGCTGAGCGAGCCATCGATCGGATCGGTATAGGAAAAGCTGTCGGCGGCAGCCACGGTAAGCCCCGCGAAAATCTTGCCCGGCAGGCTGGGCAAGGCTGCGGTCACCGCCGCTACCACGGCATCGGCCTTGACCGTCTCCACCGCTTCGTAATCGTGGCGGGCGTAATAATTGCGGCCAAATCGCGCCCAATGTTCGCGCGCTAGTTCGGTCACGCTGATCCGCCGTTGGCACAGGATATTGAGCCACAGCAGCACCGCCCACAACCCGTCCTTTTCGCGGACATGGTCGCTGCCGGTGCCCGCGCTTTCCTCGCCGCAGATCGTGACTTTTCCGGCGTCCAACAGCGTCCCGAAAAACTTCCACCCGGTCGGGGTTTCGAACAGCGGGATGCCCATCGCCTCGGCGACGCGGTCGGCGGCGGCGCTGGTCGGCATGCTGCGGGCGATGCCGGAAAGCCCGCGCGCATAGGCCGGTGCGCAATGGGCATTGGCTGCCAGCATCGCCAGCGAATCCGACGGGGTGACGAAACAGCCCTTGCCGATAATCAGATTGCGATCGCCGTCACCATCCGACGCGGCCCCCAGCGCCGGGGCCTCGGGCGACATCATCAGATCGTACAGCACCCTGGCATGGACAAGGTTGGGATCGGGGTGATGCCCGCCGAAATCCTCCAGCGGCGTGCCGTTGTGGACCGTGCCGGGGGGGAATCCGAGCCGCTTTTCCAGGATTTCATGGGCGTAAGGCCCGGTCACCGCATGCATCGCGTCGAAGGCCATGGTGAACCCCTCCGCGACAGCCGTGCGGATCGCGGGAAAATCGAACAATTCCTCCATCAGTTCGGCGTAATCCTCGACGGAATCGATGATCTCGACCGCCATCCCGGCGACTTCGCTGGTGCCGATAAGGTCCAGATCGACATCGCGCGAGTCCACCGCCAGCCAGCGGGTGATGGACTGGGTGCGGGCATAAATCGCCTCGGTCACCGCCTCGGGCGCGGGGCCGCCGTTGCCGGTATTGTACTTGATCCCGAAATCCTCTTCCGGGCCGCCGGGGTTATGGCTGGCCGACAGGATCAGGCCGCCCGATGCACCATATTTGCGGATGACATGGCTGGCCGCCGGGGTGGACAGGATGCCGCCCCGCCCGACCAGCACCCGGCCATAGCCATTGGCCGCCGCCATGCGGATCGCCTGCTGGATCACCGCGCGATTATGGAAACGGCCATCGCCGCCGACGACCAACGTCGAACCGGGAGGCGTGCCAGCGGCGTCGAACACCGCCTGGATGAAATTCTCGGCATAATTGGGCTGTTGAAAGATTTTGACTTTCTTGCGCAGCCCCGACGTGCCGGGCTTCTGGCCGGCAAATGGCGTGCTCGGCGTGGTAACGATCATCGGGCCTCCGAAACGAGTTGGCGGTAAAGCCGGGCATAGGCCGCGCCGCTGCGACCCCAGGAAAAATCGGACTTCATCCCCGCCACCTGGATGCGCCGCCATAGCTGCGGCTGGCTGTACAAGTCGATGGCGCGGGTGATCGCCGCGGCAAAATGGTCATAATCGATCCCCGAAAACTGGATGCCTGTCGCCGCACCGGCATTGATCGCGGCCATATTGGCATCGATCACGGTATCGGCCAAGCCGCCGGTGCGCGCCACCACCGGCACACAGCCATAGGCCAGCCCGTATAGCTGGGTCAGGCCGCAAGGCTCGAACCGGCTGGGCACCAGGATCGCGTCGCCGCCCGCCTGCATGCGGTGAGCAAGATCCTCGTCATAGCCGATATGCAGCCCGATGCGCCCCGGATGCCGCGCCGCGCCCCGGCGCAATTCCGCCTCGATGGCAGCATCGCCTGCGCCCAGCAGGGCCAGCCGCCCGCCCAGCCCGACCAGATGATCCAGCACTTCGCCCAGCACATCCATGCCCTTTTGCCAGGTCAGCCGGCTGATCACTACGAACAGCGGGCCCCCATCAGCTTCCAGGCCGAACTCTGCCTCCAGCGCGCGCTTGTTGGCGGCGCGGCGGGGCAGGCTGCGCTGGCTGAACGGTGCCTCCAGCGCGGGATCGGTGGCCGGGTTCCATTCATCGGTATCGATGCCGTTGACGATGCCGTGAACGCGCGCGCCACGGCTGACGATCAGCCCCTCCAACCCCATGCCGAATGCCGGGCGGCGGATTTCCATGGCGTAAGTCGGGCTGACCGTAGTGATCGCGCTGGCCGCTTGCAGACCTGCCTTCAACAAGCCGACGCCGCCGTGATATTCTACCCCGTCGATCGCCCAGGCGGACTGCGGCAGTGCCAGCCGGTGGAAAATCTCGGGCCGGAAATTGCCCTGGAACGCCATGTTGTGGATCGTCATCACCGAAGGAACAGGCGGAGCTCCCGCAACAGGGGCAAAGCGCAGATAGGCCGGGGCCAGCCCGGCCTGCCAGTCGTGGGCATGCAACAGGTCAAAGCGTAGCCCCGGCGCGGCGCCCCCGGCGATATCGGCGGCGGCGCGGCTCAACAGGGCAAATCTGCGCCAGTTATCCGCCCAGTCGCGGCCCAGTTCATCACCATAAGGCCCGCCATCGCGGCTGAAACAGGCGGGCGCATCCAGCACCAGCAGCGGATGCCCGGCCATGTCGGCAGCCAGCAGCCGCGCAGGCTCGCCCAGCAATGTATGCCATTCATGCACCAGCTTGGCACTAGATTTGGCGTTGCGCGCGGTCTTCCGGGAGCGAGCATTATGCGGCCTCGACAAACCCAACGCGGCCATCACCGCCGGATAGCCGGGGATCAGCGTGGTTATCGCCACGCCATGCGGCGCGACCGCTCCCGGCAAGGCACCGACGACGTCAGCCAGCCCCCCGGTCTTGATCAGCGGCACCGCTTCCGATGCCACCGACAGGACACGGATGGGCGCCGGGTCGGATGAAGCCGAAGCCACCATTATATCAGCCGATCGATCATCGCCTTGTTGATCAGGCAGACGCCTTTTTCGGTGCGGCGGAAACGTCGCGCGTCAAGCTCCGGATCCTCGCCCACCACCAGGCCTTCGGGGATGCGCACCCCAGAATCGATGATCACCCGGCGCAGCTGCGCGTTCCGGCCGATGTTGCTATAAGGCAGGATGACGGCTTCCTCGATGCTGGAAAAGCTGCCCATCTTGACCCCGGTAAACAGCAGGCTGCGCCGCGCCAGCGCCCCCGACACGATGCAGTCCTGCGAAATCAGCGAGGATATGGCATGCCCGCGCCGACCATCGCTGTCATGGACGAATTTGGCGGGCGCAGCGACGATCTGGTCGGTCCAGATCGGCCATTCGCGGTCATACATGTTCAACTGCGGGACCACATCGGTCAGATCGATATTGGCGTCGAAATAGGCGTCCAGCGTGCCGACATCGCGCCAGTATTCGCCGATCTGTTCCGCCGCGCGGATGCAACTGGCGCTGAAACGATGGGCCACCGCCTTGCCGTGCGCGACGATGTGGGGAATGATGTCCTTGCCGAAATCGCGGCTCGAATCGGGCGTGTCCGCGTCGCGCCGCAATTCCTCGAACAGGAAACTGGTGTCGAAGACATAGATGCCCATCGACGCCAGCGCGAAATCCTCATTGCCGGGAATTCCGGGCGGGTCCGCAGGCTTTTCGAGGAACGAGATGATGGTGTCATCGGCATCGACCGCCATCACCCCGAATTCGCTGGCGTCCGCTTTGGGCACGACCAGGCAGCCGATCGTGACATTCGCCCCTGAACTGACATGCTGTTGCAACATCAGCTCGTAATCCATCTTGTAGATGTGATCGCCCGCCAGGATCACCATATAGCGGGGGGCGTGCGCTTCGATGATGTCGATGTTCTGATAGACCGCATCGGCGGTGCCTTCGTACCAGTGCAATTCATCGATGCGCTGGCTCGCGGGCAGAATGTCAAAGCTCTCGTTGCGTTCGGGGCGCATGAAATTCCACGCCCGCTGCATGTGCCGGATCAGCGAATGCGCCTTGTACTGGGTGGCAACGCCGATCCGCCGAATGCCCGAATTGATCGCATTTGACAGCGCGAAGTCGATGATCCGCGAGACGCCGCCGAAATAAACCGCAGGCTTGGCGCGGTTGTCGGTCAATTCCTTGAGGCGGCTGCCGCGTCCCCCCGCCAGGACATAGGCCATTGCCTCACGCGCGAGTGGCTGATGGCCCACTGATATCCGCATTGCGTACTCTCTCTCCTGGCTGAACCGAGCAGCGACTTATGGCATCCCCGCGTGATTCAAGAGTATTTGCTTCTATTCCATCCGGGCACCCGCCCGCTATAGCAACGTGGCCCAAATCTGGCTCCCTTCAATCCTCCCCCTCTGGGGTAGGTGGCAGCCCGCAGGGCTGGAGGGGGCGGCTTCGTGGACAATCTTGCGCGAATATTGGGCCCGGCGCACCCCCTCCGGTCTCGCTTCGCGAGCCACCTCCCCCAGAGGGGGAGGATTGTGGGGCGCATGCAAATCAAGTCACGACGCACTAGTCTGCCGGTTCCAGCATCAGCGTGGCCAGCGGCGGCAGGACGAGGTAGGCAGCGCCGTTCTTTGCCGTGGCTCGCCCCATGTTGCCTTCGCCGCCGCCGCCATACGCGGAGGCATCGGTGTTGATAATCTCGCGCCACACGCCATCATTGGGCAAAGGCACGCGATAGCTGGTGTGCAGCACCGGCGTCAGGTTGACGATGATGGCCACTGGTTTTTCACCCGGCGCGCGGCGCAGCCAGGCAAATACCGAATTATCCGCATCATCGGCGATCAGCCATTCAAAGCCTTCCCGCTCGCAATCGCGGGCATGCAGCGCCGGGCGATCACAATACAGCCAATTAAGATCGCGCACCAGCGAGCGCACCCCTTCATGCAGGCCAGAACGCCGCAAATCCCAGTCGAGCGCGCGATCCTCGCTCCATTCGCGCGACTGGGCAAACTCCTGACCCATGAACAGCAGCTTCTTGCCGGGATAACCCCACATCATCGCGTAATAGCAGCGCAGATTGGCGAATTTCTGCCATGGATCGCCCGCCATCTTGGCCAGCAGGCTGCCCTTGCCATGGACCACCTCGTCATGGGACAGCGGCAGCACGAAATTCTCGGCAAAGGCATACATCAGCCCAAAAGTGATCTCATTGTGGTGCCAGCGCCGGTGCGCCGGGTCGCGCGCCATATATTTGAGCGTGTCGTGCATGAACCCCATGTTCCACTTGAACCCGAACCCCAGATTGCTGGCATGGGCGTCCCCGTCGTAAGCGGGCAAGGTCACGCCCGGCCATGCCGTCGATTCCTCGGCAATGGTCATGAACCCGGCATGGCTGCCATAGACCGCGCGGTTCATCGCCCGCAAGAACCCCACCGCTTCCCAGTTTTCGCGCCCGCCTGCCGCATTGGGGACCCATTCGTCCGCCTCTCGCGAATAATCGCGGTACAGCATCGATGCCACCGCATCCACCCGCAACCCGTCGACATGGTACTGCTCGGCCCAGTACAGCGCATTATTGACCAGGAAGCTGGTCACTTCGCGCCGCCCGAAGTTGTAGATGGCGGTGTTCCAGTCGGGGTGGAAGCCCAGCCGAGGATCCTCGTGTTCGTATAATGCGGTGCCATCGAATCGCGTCAGCCCATGCTCGTCGGTGGGGAAATGGGCTGGCACCCAGTCGATCAGGACGCCGATTCCGGCACGGTGCGCACCATCGACAAACCGCGCAAAACCATCGGGCGGGCCGAACCGCGCGGTGGGTGCATACAGCCCCGTCGTTTGATAGCCCCAGCTTGGATCGTAGGGATATTCGGAGATCGGCATGAACTGGATATGGGTGAAGCCCATTTCCGACACATAGGGGATCAACTGCGTCGCCAGCTCATCCCATTGCAGGAACCCGCCATAATCCTTGCGCTGCCACGATCCGGCGTGCACCTCGTAGATCGCGATCGGCTGGCGGCGGTGATCGACCCCGGCCCAATAGGACCGATGCGCCTGGTCGCCCCACTCCTGCCGGATCGGTTTGGCGGTAAGTGAGGCGGTGCTGGGCCGCAGTTCGGCGGCAAAGGCGAAGGGATCGGCCTTCAGCGGCAGCAGCGTGCCATCGGCGCCGACAATGCGGTATTTATAAGCGCGTCCCTCGGCAATGTCGGGGATGAAGATTTCCCATACGCCGATGTCGCTACGGCGACGCATCGGGTGGCGACGGTGGTCCCAGTCGTTGAAATCGCCAACCAGGCTGACCAGCCGCGCATTGGGCGCCCAGACCGCGAAATGGACGCCACGGGCACCTTCATGGGTGATCAGATGCGCGCCCAGCTTGTCGAACAGGCGAAAATGCGTGCCTTGCGCAATCAATAAATCGTCGGTCGGCCCCAGTACCGGCCCAAAGCTGTATGGGTCGGTGATCAGCCAGCTATGCGGTCCCGCCGTGCACCGATACGTGACCGGCTTGCGGACACCCTTGATCGGTCCCTCGAACAGCCCGCGATCGTCCACACGGGTCAGTTGACCCAGCGGCACCCCCGCCAGGCTGAACGCTTCGGCGACATCCGCCCCCGGCAGCAAAGCCCTGGCAAAGGCCCCGTCCGGCCCGTCATGCACGCCCAGCAGGGAAAAAGGGTCCGCGTGAGCCCCTTCCAGCAGGGCGGTGATGGCCGAGGTCGGTGGCTTCACAATACTCCCCAGATATCCCTGGCATATTCGCCGATGGTGCGGTCCGACGAAAACCAGCCGACATTGGCGATGTTGCGGATCGCGGTGGCCCGCCAGCCCACCTGATCCATCCAGCGCGTATCGACGCTGCGCTGCGCTGTCGCATAGCTGTCGAAATCGGCAGCGACCATGAACCAGTCATGGTCGTACAGCCCGTTCATCAGCCCTTCGTAACGGGTCGGGTCGTCGGGCGAAAACACCCCGCTCGCGATCGCGTTGACCGCCTGGTTCAGCTCGGGCAAGCTCTCGATCAACTCGCGCGGGTTATATTGACTGCTGCGCTTTTCGGCCACTTCCTCTGCGGTCAGGCCGAATATGACGATATTGTCGTCGCCGACATGGTCCTTGATCTCGATATTCGCACCATCGAGGGTGCCGATGGTCAGCGCGCCATTCAGCGCAAACTTCATGTTGCCGGTGCCCGACGCCTCCATCCCGGCGGTCGAGATCTGTTCGGACAAGTCCGCCGCCGGAATGATCCGCTCGGCCAGCGACACGTTGTAATTGGGCACGAACACCACCTTGAGCAGGCCGCCCACCGACGGGTCGGCATTCACCCGCCGGGCGATGTCGTTGGTCAGCTTGATAATCAGTTTGGCGTTGTGATAGCTGGACGCCGCCTTGCCGCCAAAGATCTTGACGCGCGGCACCCAGTCCTTTTCGGGATGGCTGCGGATTTGGTCGTACAGCGCGACCGTCTCAACCAGATTGAGCAATTGCCGCTTGTATTCGTGGATGCGCTTGATGTGGACATCAAACAGCGCATCGGGGTTGACCCGCACCCCGGTCAACTCCTTGAGATGCGCCGCCAGCGCGACCTTGTTGGCGCGCTTGACCTCGTGGATGCGTTCGCCCAGCGCGGCATCGTCCGCCAGAGGATTAAGCGCGGCCAGCTTTTGCGCATCGTCGAGAAAATCGCTGCCGATCGCATCGCGCAGCACCGCAGTCAGCCCCGGATTGCATTGTTGCAACCAGCGTCGCGGGGTCACGCCATTGGTCTTGTTGTTGATGCGGGTAGGATATAGCTGGTGCAGATCGGCAAACACCGTGGTCTTCATCAACTCGGTATGCAGCGCCGCGACCCCATTGACGCTGTGCGCGCCGGTGAAGGCCAGGTTCGCCATGCGCACCCGCCGCTCACCGCCCTCGTCGATCAGCGAGATTGCCGCCATCGCCGCATCGCCCATCCGCGCCCGGCCCGCTTCGCGCATCACCCGGCTGTTGATCGCATAGATGATCTGCATGTGGCGCGGCAGCAGGCGTTCGAACAGCGGCAGCGGCCAGCTTTCCAGCGCCTCGGGCAGCAGCGTGTGATTGGTATAGCCCATCGTGCGTCGGGTGATGTCCAGCGCCTCGTCGAAATCCAGTTCATAGCTGTCGATCAGCAGCCGCATCAGTTCGGCGACTGCAATCGCGGGATGCGTGTCGTTAAGCTGGATCGCGGCCTTGTCGGGCAGAGTCAGGATGTTGCCGTCATACTGGACGTGGCGACGCACGATGTCCTGGATCGAGGCGGAGGAGAAAAAGAACTCCTGACGCAGGCGCAATTCTTGGCCCGCGGCGTTGGAATCGGCGGGGTACAGCACCCGTACCAGGCTGTCGGCGCGAACCTGGTCGGCCAGCGCGCCGAAATGGTCGCCGGCATTGAAGGCATCCAGACGCAGCGGATCGAGCGAACTGGCGGTCCACAACCGCAGCGTGTTGACCCGCTTGCCGCGCCAGCCGACCACCGGGGTGTCGATCGCCGTCGCCAGCACCTGTTCGGCGGGATGCCACGCCACGCCATTGCGGGTTTCCACCACCTCGCCGCCAAAGCCGACGCGATAGGCGCTTTCCCAGCGCGGAAACTCCCACGGGTTGCCATGTGCCAGCCAGGTTTCGGGCAATTCCACTTGCCAGCCGTCGTCGATGCGCTGGCGGAACATGCCGTTGACATAGCGGATGCCGTAACCATAAGCGGGGATATCGAGGCTGGCGAGGCTTTCCATGAAACATGCCGCCAGCCGCCCCAAGCCGCCATTGCCCAGCGCCGCATCGGGTTCGATGTCTTCCAGTGCCGACAATTCAAAGCCGTTGGCGCGCAATGCGGCTTCCATTTCCTCGTTGAGGTCGAGGTTGGTCAAGGCATCGCGCAACAGCCGCCCGATCAGGAATTCCAGGCTGAGATAATAGACGCGCTTGCCGCTATCCTCATAGGTGCGGCGGGTCGATTCCATCCATTTGTCGATGATCCGGTCGCGCAGCGCCAGGACGACCGCAGTGAACCAGTCGAGCGGCTTGGCGGCGCGCTCATCCTTGCCGACGCGGTGGCGCAGTACGTCGATCAACAATTCGTTGATCGACATGGTTTCCGATGAGCTCGGGGGTTTTTCGGAACCAGACTGGCCACCGGAACCAGATTGGCCACGGGAACCAGACTGGCCATCGGAATAAGATTGGGGCTCGGAAGCGGATTGGGGTTCGGAAGCAAGGGTGGAGGTCATGCGCAGGCTCCCAATGGCTATCGACAACGACGCGGCGACATGTCGTCGCGCCCGGTAAAAATCGGCCTCCTGCTCCTCCAACTGCCAAGCTAGCCACAGCCACGAGCATCCACAAGCAACTATTGCAGTTCAGGGTGTGTTTGTGCGCTCAGTGTCTGTTTCGGAATTCCGGTTACCGGAATTAGCGCGGTGCCAGCCCTCTCCCGCCCCCCTCGAAACCGGGCATTGCCGCGCCGCGATTTGCGCCGCCGCAACAATAGTCTTTTGGATCAAATTGGTAGATGCCGCCGGACCAAGATGTTACAACAGGGTGATTGGCCAGCCAATGGGCCGACCCATTCTCGAAAACCGCAACGGCTTTAGGGGCCGCGCCGCATGTCAAATTCCCTGTTCAGTTTCCTTGTTGAGCGCGGTCTGCCGCCGCATGGTTATTGCCTGCTGTGGGATCCCCGGCTGATCCTGGTCCATGTGCTGTCGGATGCGTTGATCGCGCTGGCCTATTTCTCGATTCCGGTGACGCTCTGGGTGGTCTTGCGGCGCCGCAAGGAGCTGGAATTCAGTTGGCTGCTGGGCCTGTTTGCGCTGTTCATCTTTGCCTGCGGGACAACCCATCTGCTCAGCATCCTGGTGCTGTGGGTTCCGGCCTATGGCCTGGAAGGCGCGGTCAAGGCGCTGACGGCGGCGGCCTCGCTCTTTACCGCGACGGCGCTGTGGCCGTTGCTGCCAAAACTGCTCGCCATACCGTCGCCGCGCCATTTGCAGCACGCGCTCGACCAGTTGAAAGCCGAAATTGCCGAGCGGGAACGCACCGAAGAGATGCTGCGACAGTCGCAAAAGCTGCAAGCGATCGGGCATTTGACGGCTGGCATCGCGCACGACTTCAACAATTTGCTCACCGTCATCGGCGGCAATCTGGAACGGGTGATCCGGGTTGGCGACCACCAGCCCAGCGCCGCGCGCAGCCTGCAGAACGCGCTGATCGCAACCGAGCGCGCGGCCACCGTCACCTCCCAATTGCTGGCCTTTGCGCGCAAGCAGCCGCTGGTGCTGAAAATGGGCAATGCCAACGACATCATCACTGGTCTGGTTGCCCTGCTGCAACAGACCATGGGCAACACGATCAAGGTGCGGATCGACCTGGCTGCCGACCTGCCCGAATTCATCTTCGACGCGAACCAGTTGGAGAACGCGATACTCAATCTCGCCATCAACGCCCGCGATGCCATGCCGGGCGGGGGCGAACTGGTCCTGACTACGCAACTGGAAGAGGATGGCAGCGTGGTCATCTGCGTGCGCGATCAAGGCACCGGAATGGATGAAGAAACCATTGCGCGCGCGACCGAGCCGTTCTTTACCACCAAGCCAGTGGGCACTGGTACCGGCCTTGGCCTGAGCCAGGTATACGGTTTCGTATCGCAAGTGGGCGGCACGGTCGATATCTGGTCTACGCCGGGGGCGGGCACGGTCGTGCGGCTTCTGTTCAAATGCCCTGCGGAGGCGTAATGCCCAGTGTCCTGGTAGTCGAAGACGAGTTTCTGGTTCGAGAGTTCATTGTCGAAGAATTCGGCGATGCTGGCTTTGCGGTGCAATCGGCCTCTGACGGCGAAAAAGCGCTCGAATTGCTGAAGTCGGGCGCAGGCTTCGACTTGCTGTTCACCGATGTGCGCATGCCCGGCAGCATCGACGGCTGGGAACTGGGACGCCATGCCGCCCAGATGTTTCCCGACATTCGTATCGTCTATGCGACCGGCTATTCCGAGACATCGCACGCGCTCAATGACAACGAAGGTTTCCTGACTAAACCTTACCGCATGGTCGACATCCTGGAATTGATCGGCGGCCTTGGGATTAGAGTGTGAACTGAGGATTGGCCGACATGCCCTGGGATGATGACAGCGCCGCCCTGTTTGCGGCTGCGCGCGGCGGCGGCGCGCTGTGCACCGTCACGGGCATCAACGGCAGTTGGTCGCGCCGATTGGGCGCACAACTTGCAGTGCTGCCCGATGGCACGACGCGCGGCTCGCTGGCCGACGGCTGCCTGGAACGGGCGCTGGCGCAAGCAGCGCGCACCCTCGATACATCCACCCTGCTGCGTTTCGGCCACGATTCACCCTTTCTCGACGTGCGCCTGCCCTGCGGCAGCGGCATCGACGTGTGGGTCGATCCTGCGCCCGACCGGCCCTGCCTTGCCGCTGCGACCGCCGCGCTGGCCGCGCGCCAGCCGGCGACGCTGGCCATCGGCGGCGCGTTCATGCGGCATTACCTGCCCAAGCTGCGGCTGGTCATCATGGGCAGCGGCCCCGAAGTCGCTGCGCTGGTCCGGCTGGCGGCGGCACAAGGTGTCGATGTCACCATCGCTGCCCCCGCTGGCGAGGTGTTCGCTGGCTATTCGGGCGAAATGGCCTTGTCGCTGGGGCAGGCACCCGGCGCCAAGGTCGATGCCTGGACCGCGATCGCGGTGCTGTTCCACGATCATGAATGGGAACGCACGATCCTGCCCTGGGCACTGGGCACGCCTGCGTTCTATGTCGGTGCACAAGGTGGACATACAGCGCGCGAACTGCGTCAGGCAATGCTGACCGAGGCTGGTCTGAGCCCCGCCGACCGCGCCCGCCTACGCAGCCCGATCGGGCTGTTTTCCGGCGCCCGCACGCCATCGGTGCTGGCACTCGCCATCCTCGCCGAGATTGTCGCCGAGTATGAGAGGATGCTGGATTAGCTGGAGCAACGCGTTAAGTCTGCGCCACACCCCGTCCGTGCTGAGCTTGTCGAAGCATTGTCCTTTTTTCGTGCGCCTAGCCCGGCCGCAAGAAAGAAAGTGCAGCCCTTCGACAAGCTCAGGGAAGACGGGGTTGGTGGGTGATTAACATTTAAGGCACGACGCTCTCGTCACTTCGTCAGCCCGCGCGCTTCCAGCATCGGTTCCACGCTGGGATCATGGCCGGTGAAATCGTGGAACATCGCGGCGTAATCCTCGCTGTGGCCCTTTGACAGCACCATTTCACGGAACCGCTGGCCATTGGTGCGGGTCAGGCCGCCGTGCGCGGTGAACCAGGCAAAGGCGTCGTGGTCGAGCATCTCGGTCCAGCCGTAGGCGTAGTATCCAGCGGCATAATCATTGGCCCAGATGTGGCGGAAATAGCTCGATCGATAGCGCGGCGGCACGTCATCGACGTCCAGCCCGGTCGCGCTCAGCGCCTTGGCTTCGAAAGCATCGACATCCTGCTTGCCAGCGCTCGCCGGTAGTGAATGCCACGCCATGTCCAGCATCGCGGCGGTCGTCGCTTCGCCCAGCGCATAGCCCTGGCCAAAACTGCGGGTTTGCCGCAGCTTGTCCGCCAGCGCCTGCGGCAGCGGTGCGCCGGTCTGGTAATGGCGCGCATAATGGGCAAGCACCTTGGCATCGGTCGCCCAGTTCTCGTTGAATTGGCTCGGGAATTCGACAAAATCGCGCGCCGTCTGGGTGCCCGCAATCGAAGGGTAACGCTGGTTCGACAGCATGCCGTGCAGCGCATGGCCGAATTCGTGGAACATCGTCGTGACATCGTCGAAAGCGATCAGCGCAGGCTGGCCGTCCGCAGGCTTGGCGAAGTTCTCGACGTTGTAAATGACCGGCTTCTGGCCCAGCAGCGTCGACTGGCCGACGAAATTGTCCTCCCACGCCCCGCCCTGTTTGTTGTCGCGTTTCCACGGGTCGAAATAGAACAGCGCCAGTTCCGTGCCGTCGGCGTCATAGACGGTGTAAGTGGTGACATCGGGCTGATAGACCGGCAAATCATCGCGTTTTTTGAAGGTCAGCCCATAAAGCTGGTTTGCGGCGTAAAACACGCCGTCTTCGAGCACGCGGTGGATTTCGAAATAGGGCTTCACCGCGGCTTCGTCATAGGCCAGGCGTCGGGTGCGGACGAGGTTGGCATAGCGGTCCCAGTCCCACGGGCGCACTTTAAAATTCTCGTGTTGGCTGGCTATTTCCGCATTGATGTCCGCAGCCTCGCGGCGTTCTTCGGCAGCCAACGCGGGCACCAGCCCTTGCATGAAAGCCATCGCCGTGGCGGGGGTTTTCGCCATCTGGTCGTACAAAACATAGCTCGCATAATCGCGGTAACCGAGCAGCGCCGCCTTTTGCGCGCGCAATAGCGCAAGGTCAGCGACATCGGCTCGCGTATCATTGGCGCCGCCCTTTTCGGCCCGCGTCCAGCTGGCATCGAACAAAGCCTGCCGGGTCGCGCGATCGGCCAGGTCGCTCATCGCCGGTTGCAGTGTGGTGTTCTGCATGGGGATGACATAATGGCCCGGCGCCAGATTGCGCATCGCCGCAGCGCGGGTGGCATCGGCCAGCGCCGCCGGTGAAAGGCCTTTCAGGGCGCCGACATTGTCCACCACCAACGCGCCATCCTTGGTCGCGGCGGTCAGTTTCTGCGAGAATTTGGTTTGCAGCGTCGAAATCCGCTCATTGATCGCCTTCAGTTTCTCCTTGTCGGCAGGGCCCAGCAACGCGCCTTCATGGGCAAAGCGCGCAAAGGTAATGTCGAGCAGCATCCGCTGGTCCGGCGCAAGGTTCAGGCTGGCCTCGTTATCGTGCAGCGCCTTGACCCGCGCGAACAGCCGGGGGTTGAGCAGGATGGCATCCTGCAGCGCCGCCAGTTGCGGGCTGGTCGCGGTGTCGGCCTTGTCCAGCGTGGGGTTGGTGTTGGCCGCGACAACCCCGGCAAAGACCATATCGACGCGCCTCAGCATCTGCCCCGCCCGCTCCATTGCCTCGATGGTGTTGGCAAAAGTCGGCGCATCGGGATTATTGGCGATGGTTTCGATTTCAGCCTTCTCGATGGCGATCCCCTGTTCGATCGCGGGCTGGTAATCACCGTCGCTGATATGCGCGAAGTCGGGCGCTTCGAACGGCAGGCGCGAGGCTTGCGCGAACGGGCCGGTGGCTGCGGGCTGGGCGTTAGCAACAGGGGTCAACAGCCCCAGCACAAGGGTCGAGGCGGCAGCAAAAAACTGGGTGCGCATTGGGGTTCCGGTCTTTGAGCGGCAGGGAAATAACTGTGCCGATGTCACGGTTCAACGATCCAATCGTGGTTCAGTTGCGATCCGCCTGCGCCACCGCCTCGCAGGCGCGCAGCGAACTGACGATGCGGGTCAAATGGGCCAGGTCCAGCACTTCGAGTTCGACGTCATACGTGCCGAACAGATCGTCGCGCTGGCTCATTTCCAGATAGACGATATTGGCGTGGTTGCGGGCGAAAATGCCGGTCATTTCGGCCAAAGTGCCGGGGCGGTTGTACAAGACGCAGCGCAGCCGCCCGACCGCGCCGGTGTTGTCATCGCCCCACGACAAGTCCAGCCAGTCGGCGTCGATGCCATCGGCCAGTGTCATGCAGTCGATCGCGTGCACTTCGACGCCCTTGCCAAGCTTGCGCAAGCCGACGATGCGGTCGCCGGGCACCGGGTGGCAGCATTCGGCCAGGGTAAACGCGACCCCGGCGGTCAACCCCTTGATCGAGATCGCGCTGCCTTGCTTGGGCCATTCCAGCGGCGCGGTCATGCCCTTGGCGCTGCCGGGAACCAGCGCTTCCATGACCTGGCGATCGTCCAGCTTGGCTGACCCGATCGCCACCATCAATTCGTCGGGATTGGCCACGCCCAGCCGCTTCACCGCGTCGCCGATGGCTTTCTTGCCGATCTTGGCGGGCAGCCGCTCTACAAGTTCATCGAACAGCTTGCGGCCGATCGCGGCGATTTCGGCGCGTTCGTTCTGGCGCACCGCGCGGCGGATCGCGGCCCGCGCCTTGCCGGTGACGACAAAGCTCATCCACGATAGCTGCGGCTCGGACTTGCGGCTCTTGATGATCTCGACCACGTCGCCATTGGCCAGCGGCGTGCGCAGCGGCATGTGGCGGCCATTGATCTTGGCCCCGACCGCCAGATTGCCCAGATCGGTGTGGACATCATAGGCAAAATCGATCGAGGTCGCGCCCTTGGGCAATTGGTGTAGCGCGCCCTTTGGGGTGAAGGCAAAGATGCGGTCCTGGTAGATCGCCATCTTGGTATGTTCGAGCAGTTCCTCGGCATTCTGGCTGGCATCGACGATCTCGATCAGATCGCGCACCCAGCCGACCTGGCCATCGGGGCGCACTCCGCCCTGTTTATAAGCCCAATGCGCGGCGAGGCCGAATTCATTGGTGCGGTGCATGGCGCGGGTGCGGATCTGGACCTCCATCCGCATCGAATTTTCATAGATCAGCGCGGTGTGCAGCGAGCGATAGCCGTTGGTTTTGGGGGTCGAGATGTAATCCTTGAACCGGCCGGGGATCATCTGCCATTCGCGGTGCAGCACGCCGATCGCCTGATAACAATCCTCGACCGTATCGGTCAGCACCCGGAACGCCATGATGTCTGTGATCTGCTCGAAACTGACATGGCGTTCGGCCATCTTGTTCCAGATCGAATAGGGGTGTTTTTCGCGTCCCCATACCTCGACATTCAGCCCGGCTTCGGACAGCACCTGCTTGATCGCCAGCGCGATCGCATCGACCTGCCCGCCTTCCTGACTGCGGATCTGCGCCAGCCGCCCGGTGATCGTCGCATAGGCTTCGGGTTCCAGTTGCTCGAACGCCAGCAACTGCATCTCGCGCAGATATTCGTACATGCCGACGCGTTCGGCCAGCGGCGCATAGATTTCCATCGTCTCGCGGGCGATGCGCATGCGTTTTTCGGCGCTTTTGATGTAATGTAGCGTACGCATGTTGTGCAGCCGGTCGGCCAGCTTGACGAGCAGCACGCGCAGATCCTCGCTCATCGCCAGCAGGAATTTGCGCAGGTTTTCCGCCGCCCGCTCGTTCTCGGTCAGGGTTTCGATCTTCGACAGCTTGGTCACGCCGTCGACGAGCCGGGCGATTTCGGGCCCGAACAGCTTTTCGACCTCCTCGATCGTGGCCAGCGTATCCTCGACCGTATCGTGGAGCAGCGCGGTGACGATCGTCGCCTGATCCAGCTTTAACTCGGTCATTAGCCCGGCGACTTCGATCGGGTGGCTGAAATAAGGGTCGCCGCTGGCGCGTTTCTGCGCGCCGTGCCGCTGGACGGTGTAGACATAGGCCCGGTTCAGCAACGCCTCGTCGGCGGCCGGATCGTAGGCCTTTACCCTTTCGACAAGTTCGTACTGGCGCAACATAACGCCCTAGATGGGGGGAACTGCGGCCCGAGAGCAAGGGGAAAGCCCCGCAACCGACAAAAACGTCGATCGTGTTCACTAAGCCCCTCCTCTTCAGGGGAGGGGTTGGGGTGGGGTCTATCCCCATAGCCCGCGCTATCCGGCGAGACCCCACCCCCAGCCCCTCCCCTGAAGAGGAGGGGAGTCAGACTCGCTAAGCCCCCGTCGCTTCAGGCGGCAGGCTCATCAGGATGGCGTCGATATTGCCGCCAGTTTTCAGGCCGAACAGCGTGCCCCGATCGTAAACCAGGTTGAACTCGGCATAACGCCCGCGCCATTCCAACTGGCGTCGTTTATCGTGATCGGTAAACGGCTGCGC
>JALYHR010000025.1 GCA_030776465.1 Pseudomonadota bacterium | reverse complement strand
CTTGCCCTTCGGTCAGTTTGGGCCGAACGCCAGGTTGGTCGTGACGATGACCGAGATCTGCTCGTAGAGTTTACTGACGAGGTGGAACAGGAGCTGGCCGCCGGACCATGAAGGGAGCATCGCGATGCCCCGGTTACGACAAACCCCGAGGTGTGGCGAAGCTATCAGGATCGTGGAGAGTCGCGAGGTGTGCATAGCTGCACATTGCGCGCCATGACGGCGCACGTTACCCATGCGCTACCCAGCATCGACTGGTAACGTTCAAATAGGCATAACCTATTGAAAAACATGGAGCGGGCGAAGGGATTCGAACCCTCGACCCCAACCTTGGCAAGGTTGTGCTCTACCCCTGAGCTACGCCCGCTCTGACGCTTCGGCCTGCCGCATGAGAGCGGCGGGTCGGGGTGAGGCGGGCCATTAGCAACGGGTCCGGACCCCGGCAAGCGGAAACTTCATCTTCATGGCGACCTGCTGCGATCCCGCTGTTGCCGATCGATTACGGCTTTCGCCCTTCACAAATCCGGGGCAATGACCACATGGAACGGTGTAATCTGCAGGATGGAGTTTCGCATTGGCAAGCCTTGGCCTCAATCTCGATGAACAGAAGGCGGTCGATCGTTTTCGCAAAACGGTTGTGGAACCCTCGATGCACAGCCTGGTGGTGCTCGACTTCTGGGCAGAATGGTGCGGGCCGTGCAAGGCGCTGACGCCGATGCTGGAAAAAGTCGCCGCCGAATACGCCGACAAGGGCGTGGTGCTGGCCAAGATCAACGTCGATGAAGACCAGTTCATCGCCGCGCAGTTCCAGGTGCGGTCGATCCCCACGGTCTATGCCATGTTCCAGGGTCAGCCGGTGGCCGATCTGACGGCCGCACGCAGCGAATCGCAATTGAAGGCGTTGCTGGATCAATTGCTGGCAAAGCTGCCGATCCAGCCGGTTGGCGCGGCGACGGAGCCCGACATCGCGCCGCTGCTGGACATGGGCGAAGAGGTGCTGGCCAGTGGCGATTTTGCGCGCGCCGCCGATGTATTCACCCAGATTATCGAGATGGTCCCCGAAAAACCGGCGCCGCACGCCGGGTTGATCCGCGCCCTGACGCAGGGAGGCGAGTTTGCCGAAGCCCAGGCCGTGATTGACGCGCTGCCCCCTGAACTCGCCGCCGATCCCGCGATCGAACGGGCGCGACTGGCGCTTGAACTGGCCAAGGATGCGCCCGCAGCGGGAGAATTGGCGCAATTGCGCAGCGCCGCCGATGCCGATCCCACCGACATGGCGGCGGGACTGACCTATGCCGGTGCCGCCTTTGCCGCGGGCGACCGCGATGCTGCGGCGGACCGCCTGCTGGCGATGATCGCCGCCGACCGCGAATGGAACGAAGGCGCTGCCAAGGCCAAGCTGCTGCAGATGTTCGAAGCGATCGGGCTGGAAGATCCCTGGGTTTCCGCCACCCGGCGCAAGCTTTCCACGATCCTGTTCGGCTGACGCGCCAGCATGGACGGCAAGCGCATCTCGATCTTTCCGCTGGCCGGGGCGGTGCTGTTTCCCGGCCTGCAATTGCCGCTGCGCATTTTCGAGCCGCGTTATCGCGCCATGGTCAGCGATGCCTTGGCGCGCGACCGCCGGATCGGCATGATCCAGCCGCGATTGGTACGGGAGGGCGGGGGATCGAGCGAAAGCGCGCCGCTGTATCACATCGGCTGCCTTGGCCATATCGGCGAAGTCGAGGCGCTGGAGGATGGCCGCTACAACATATTGCTCCAGGGCGAGACGCGGTTCCGGGTGCTGCGCGAACTGTCCGTGTCGACCCCGTTCCGCCAGGTCGAGGGCGAAGTGATCGCAGAAGACGAAGCGCAGGTCCTGGCCGCTGTAGAACGCGCGATGTTCGAACGCGAAGCCCGGCGTTTTGCCGATGCCCAGGGCTATCAGGTCGACTGGAACCAGGTGACCCGGCTCGACGATGCCTCGCTGATCAACGGCGTGTCGCAAATCGCGCCATTCGATGCAGCGGCAAAACAGGCGCTGCTCGAAGCCTCGACGATTTCCGAGCGCTGCGAATTGCTGGTGCAATTGATGCAATTCTTCGGCCGCCGCGACAGCGACGAAGGCCACGCGACCATGCAGTGATTTTGCCGGTTAATGAGAGCCTGGGTGTTTCGGGATTTGGCTCAGGCCGGAGCGAGAATGGCTGATTTCGAGAACCGGAGCGCAGCGGCCGTTTGGGCCGTGAGCACCGGAAGCGCAGAAAGCGGCCGTTCGTAGCCCGGCATGGGCCAAATACCGAGACACCCTAGCGCAGCACCCCGCGCACGCCGTCTATCACATATTGCACCGCCAGCGCGCCCAGCAGCACGCCCAGCACGCGGGTAATCACGCCTTCCACCCTGGTCCCCAGCAGCTTCATCAGTGGCCCCGCCGCAGCCAGCGCCGCCAGCGTCAGCAGCATCACTGCCGCCAGCGCGCTCAGTACCACCAGCTTGGCATCCCAGCCGGTCGCGCGCGCCATCAGCAGCATCACGGTGGCGATCGATCCGGGGCCGGCCATCATCGGCATGGCCATCGGGAACACGGCGATGTCTTCGACCGGCGGCGGCTCGTGCAGGGCTTGCTCGGCGCGTTCCTCGCGGCGCCGGGTGCGTTTTTCAAAAACCATTTCCAGCGCGATCAGGAACAGCATCATCCCGCCGGCGATGCGAAACGCATTCAGTTCGATGTGCAGACCGCCCAGCAACTGGATGCCGACCAGCGCAAAAGCCAGCAGGATCAACGAGGCCACGACCGTCGCGCGGATCGCAATCGTCACCGCTTCCCGGTGACTGGCACCGCTGACCAACCCCGCAAAGATCGGCGCGCAGCCGGGCGGATCGATGACCACGAACAGCGTGACAAAAGTCGAAAAGAACAACTCCAGCATGGTCAGGCGCCCGGTGTCGTGGCGCGCAATACCTCGTGAAGGGCGCCATCCTGTTTCAGGCGCAGGACAAAGGCGTGGTTATCATCTGCGCCTTGGTGCGTGACCCATTCCAGCGTCGCGTCGTCCGACTGGCCGGACCGATAATCGGCCACAGGCGGCTTGCCATGATCGGGTGCTGCCGCTTCGTCTTTGCCAGCCGCCCCGCGCGCGCGCCGCACCGGGCAATCCGCGACAGTGGCGGCGATCATATCGGATTCAGTCGGCGCGGCCTGCAATGGCCCAGTCTCGACCAGTACCCATTTATAATCCCCGCCCTTTTGCCGCTGCCAGATCGTTGCGAACCAGCCGGTCGCGGGCGAACCCGTCGCCGGGGTCCGCTGCCATTCGCCATGGGTCACGGCGATGCTGCCGTCGCAGCTCATCCACAACTGCCGGGTATGCCATTGCGGTGGAGCCTGCCCGGCGGCGGCGCTGTCGGCAAATTGGGTGGCGCGCATCAATTGGGGAGCAATGATCTGCGCGTTCGCTACGGCGGTGGCGCGGATCGCGGCTTTCATGCCTTTGGCCGCGCTCACATGGCTGAAATTGCCCTCGGCCGCGATGATGTCGCCGGGTTCCGCGAAAGCCGCTTGCTTGCTGTGTTTTGCCGCTGCTGACGTTGCCGTCAGCGCCAGCATCAACACAACGCCGGTGCGCAAGCCGCGCATCAGATGCTGTCCACAGCCAGTGACAACCCGGCATGGGCATAGGCGGCGACCAGCGTATTGCGCAGCAACACAGCGATGGTCATCGGTCCGACGCCGCCCGGTACCGGGGTGATCGCGCCCGCGACCGCCGCCGCCCCGGCGTAATCGACATCGCCGACCAATCTTGTCTTGCCGCCTTCTGCGGGGATACGATTGATGCCGACGTCGATCACCGTTGCGCCGGGCTTGATCCAGTCCCCCTTGACCATTTCGCGCCGACCTACCGCAGCGACCACGATATCCGCGCGCTTGACCACTTCGGGCAAGTCGCGGGTGCGGCTGTGCGCCACGGTCACCGTGCAACTTTCGCCCAGCAGCAATTGCGCCATCGGCTTGCCGACCAGGATCGAGCGACCGATGACCACCGCCGCCATTCCCGACAAATCGCCCAGCCGGTCCTTCAGTAGCATCAGGCAACCCAGCGGGGTGCAGGGCACCAGTCCGGGCAGGCCCAGCGCCAGCCGACCGGCGCTGACCGGGGTCAGCCCGTCGACATCCTTGGCCGGGTCGATCGCGGCCACCACCGCTTGTTCGTCGAGATGTCCGGGCAGCGGCAATTGCACCAGGATACCGTCCACGGCGGGGTCGCGGTTCAATTGCTCCACCAGGGCGATCAGCGCCGCCTGCGCAGTATCTGCGGGCAGTTTGTGTTCAAAACTGGCCATGCCGCAAGCGACAGTCTGGCGCGCTTTATTGCGCACATAAACTTCGCTGGCCGGGTCTTCCCCGACCAGCACCACGGCCAGCCCGGCCTTGCGTCCCGCCTGATGTTCGAAGGGCGCCGCCAGTCCTTCCACCCGCGCGCGCAGCCCCTCGGCAAAGGCTTTGCCGTCAATGAGTGCGGCTTTGTGAGTTATGTCCTGGATCATCGAGCGGACTATTGAACCGCCGACGACAGCGCGAGATGGAACAGGATTTTTTGCAGCACGGTCAGCCCGATGATCAGCAGCATCGGTGAAAAATCGATCGCGCCGGTATTGGGCATCAACCTGCGCACCGGCGCCAGGAGCGGATCGAGCAGCGCGTTCACCGCTTTCCACAACGCCGCCACGAACTGGTTATGGGTATTGACCACATTGAAGCTGATCAACAAGCTCAGCACGAACTGGACGATGACCAGCATCACCAGGATGTTGATGAGATAGGTGACGATATCGACAAGCATTAACAGCACGAGCGGATCCTTCCCCAGGGGAGCGCGCCTGCCTAGCCAAAGGCGTGGGCAAGAGCAACCGAAGCAGTGGTGCTCTGCGTTGCCAAGGCTTCTCAGCGAGACGAGTGAGCGCCCTTCTTCTCCCCTCCCGCTTGCGGGAGGGGCCGGGGGTGGGCACTTGGAAATTGGCGCGACGTCAGAGTAGAAGAAGAGCCCACCCCTAACCCCTCCTGCAAGCGGGAGGGGAACAGCGAACGCCTTGCCGTTTGGCCTAAATGCAAATGCCGTGCCCGAGGCGGGACTATTTCACCCCTTCTCGATCAGCGTCCCCGCGCCGCGCGAGGTGAAGATTTCCAGCAACATCGCGTGCGGCACCCGGCCATCCAGGACGACCGCCGCTTCGCACCCGGCCTCCACCGCATGGACACAGGTTTCCAGCTTGGGGATCATGCCGCCCTGGATGATGCCGTCCTGCCGCAGTCTGTCGATTTCCGCCGGGATCAGCCGGGGAATCAAGCGTTTTTCGGCATCAAGCACCCCCATGACATCGGTCAGCAGGAACAGCCGCGAAGCGCCCATCGCGGCGGCAATTGCGCCCGCCATGGTGTCGGCGTTGATATTATAGGTTTCGCCATCCAGTCCAACGCCGATCGGCGCGATCACCGGGATCATGCCTGCGGCGCAGATGGTATCGATGACGGTCAGGTCGCTCACCTCGGGATCGCCGACGAAACCCAGGTCCAGCGCTTCCTCGATCTGGCTGTCGGGGTCGCGAATGGTGCGTTTCAGCTTATGCGCGGTGATAAGCCCGCCATCCTTGCCCGAAATGCCGATCGCCTTGCCCCCGGCGCGCGAAATCCAGCTGACCAATTCCTTGTTGATCGCCCCGGACAGCACCATTTCGGCGATTTC
>JALYHR010000024.1 GCA_030776465.1 Pseudomonadota bacterium | reverse complement strand
CCTCCCCGAAGCGGGGAGGAATGAAGATGGCCTTGCCATCGCCGCCCCCTCCTCCTAGCGGCTGCTCATTATTCTGAGGAGTTGCTCATGGTTCCCCGCTATTCTCGCCCCGGCATGACCGCGATCTGGGAACCGGAGGCGCGTTATCGCATCTGGTTCGAGATCGAGGCGCATGCCACCGACAAATTGGGCGAACTGGGCGTGGTGCCCGCCTCGGCGGGCAAGGCGCTGTGGGATTGGTGGGCGACCGAGCCAAAAATCGACGTCGCCGCGATTGACGCGATCGAGGCGGTGACCAAGCATGACGTGATCGCCTTCCTGACCTGGGTGGCGGAGCAAGTCGGCGATGAGGCGCGTTTCATGCATCAGGGCATGACCAGTTCGGATGTGCTCGACACCACCTTAAACCTGCAATTGATGCGCGCCGCCGACCTGCTGCTGGCCGATCTCGATGCGTTGCTGGCGGCGATCAAGCGCCGCGCCATCGAGCATAAATATACCCCTACCATCGGCCGCAGCCACGGCATCCATGCCGAGCCCACCACATTCGGGCTGAAACTGGCGCAGGCGCACGCCGAGTTTGCCCGCAACCGCGCGCGGCTGGTGGCAGCGCGGGCCGAGGTCGCCACTTGTGCCATATCTGGCGCGGTCGGCACCTTTGCCAACGTCGATCCGGCAGTCGAGGAATATGTCGCCGACAAGCTGGGCCTCGCGATCGAGCCGGTCTCGACCCAGGTGATCCCGCGCGACCGCCATGCCATGTTCTTTGCCACGCTGGGCGTGATCGCCAGCAGCATCGAGCGCGTCGCCACCGAAGTGCGCCATCTGCAACGCACCGAAGTGCTGGAAGCCGAGGAATATTTCTCCCCCGGCCAGAAGGGCAGCTCGGCGATGCCGCACAAGCGCAACCCGGTCCTGACCGAAAACCTGACCGGCCTCGCCCGCCTCGTCCGTTCCGCCGTGATCCCGGCGATGGAAAATGTCGCGCTGTGGCACGAGCGCGACATCTCGCATTCCTCGGTCGAACGCTTCATCGGCCCCGATGCGACGATAACCCTTGATTTCGCGCTGGCGCGGCTGACCTCGGTGATCGACAAGCTGCTGATTTACCCGGAACGCATGCGCAAGAATCTCGACCGGATGGGGGGCCTCGTCCATTCGCAGCGGGTGCTGCTGGCGCTGACGCAAGCGGGGATCAGCCGCGAGGACAGCTATCGCCTTGTCCAGCGCAACGCGATGAAGGTGTGGGAATCGGACGGGGTGCTGTCACTGCTGGAACTGCTGCAGGCCGACCCCGAAGTGTCCGCGCATATCCCGGCGGACGTGCTGGCGGCGAGTTTCGACCTCGATTACCATTTTGCCCAGGTAGACCGCATTTTCAAACGGGTGTTCGGGGACGATTAACGCGTCGCATCGTTAATCTGCGCCACTTAAATCCTCCCCTGCGGGGGAGGTGGCTCGCGAAGCGAGACGGAGGGGGCGTGCGACGCGAGACATTCACGAAAGATTGTCCACGAATTGGCCCCTCCGTCAGCCCTCTCTACAAAATGGAGCACTCTGTATAAGTATCTGTACGCATATTATGCGTCCGAAGTTTAACCAATTAATCCTTATACTCAATTACGAGTAATTTAACCTCGCGAATACGATTTTTTAATCATTTTTGCCTATTTCATACATCGTCGCGCAAGCGAAGCGGGCAAACGCAAGGTAGGATTGCATTGGTAACTGGAGACCGACTATGAAGTTCATTACAGTATTGTTTCGTGATGAAGCTGGCGCCACGGCTATTGAATACGGCCTGATCGCGGCATTGATCGCTGTAGCCGCGATCACCGCGATGAAGGGCCTGGGCACCCAGCTCCAATCGACCTTCAATACAACGTCAAGCACGATGAGTGCCGCTAACGCTGCTGCTTCGTAACCGGCAGTTCGTCAGGCACAGACGGGGCGGCGAGGCAACTCGCCGCCCTTTTTGTCAGGTTTTGGCAATAGTGGCCAGGGGATGGCGCGCGTTGACCAGCGCGACCAGCCGGGCAGCATCGACGTGGGTATAAATCTGGGTGGTGGCAATGTCGGCATGACCGAGCAACATCTGCAGCACACGCAGATCGGCGCCGCCTTCCAGCAAATGCGTGGCAAAGACATGGCGCAGCACATGCGGCGACACGCGTTCGGGCGCGATGCCCGCACGCAGCGCCAATTCGCGCAGCAATTGAAATAGCCGCACCCGCGTCAAATGCCCGGAAACCCCGCGCGACGGAAACAGGAAGCGCGATTTTACCTGTTCCGCGTTCGCCCCAGTCCCGCGTCCAATCGCTTGGCGCGCCCCACGCAAAACCAGCCACCGGCTCAGGACATGCCGCGCGCGCGTGCTGACCGGCACCATGCGTTGCTGGCCGCCCTTGCCGATGATCGTCAGGAACGGGGCATCGCGCGGCACCGCACCCAGCGGCAGCGACACCAGTTCACTGGCCCGCAACCCCGAACCATAGAGCATTTCCAGCAGCGCCAGCGTGCGCAGCGGCGCGGCGCGATCGCCAACCGCCTCCGCCTCGGCCAGGGCAAATAGCGCCTCGACCTCGCCATGACCGACGATGCGCGGCAACGGTCGCCGACTGCGCGGGCGCGGCAGTGCGGCGCTGGGGTCGTCGGCGCGACGGCCATCATCCAGCAGAAATCCATAGAATTGCCGCAGCGCCGAACATTTCCGGGCCAGGCTGGCAGGCGCAAGATCAGCCCATAGCTGGCCCAATGTGGCCAATGCCGGGCCGTCTGCAACCACCAGGTCGCCCAGCGCCGCCTGTGCCCCGACAAGGTCGCGACGGTAAGCGGCCAGCGTATTGCCCGCCGCGCCGCGTTCCGCCGCCAGCATGTCGAGAAAGGCGGTAATGGCGTCGTCGGTTTTGACCGCGAGGCTTCGCGCTTTTTCCGACGATTCGCGTGTCGCTGCGTTCACCCGCGCGCGACCGCCTCTGCCGCGATCATCCGCGCTTCACCCTCCAGCCCGACCCGGTTCAGCGCGCCAACGATATGATAAAGATAGCGCGGCGTCATCTTGTCCCAGCCATCGCCTTGCATGCCGAGCCCCGCCAGCAGCGCCACCAGCGTGGGATTGTTTACCGCCGCCGCCTGGTCGATTGCCCGTGTCCAGCGCGTCTGGCCGTCGAGATCCACGGCAAGTTTGCTGGCAAAATCGTGGCGAACGCCATCATCGACACGTCCCAGCCCCGCCAGCCCGGCCAGCAGGAACGCCGATTTGCGCGATTTTTCGCTACTGTCGTTGCTTTTGAAACTGTTGAGCGCCCGGCTGTCGACATTCGCCCGCACACCCGGCGCGGCCAGTGCCAGCAGTGCCCAGCCCTGGCTGCCGACATCGACCAGCCCTGCCCAGCGCATGGCGTTGGCATCGAGCCCGGCGGCCAGCATCGAGGCGATCAGATCGCCCGCATCTTTCGCCTGATCGCTGGATGGCACCAGTCGCGCGGCGGCATAGGCGGTCAGCGCCACCCGTGAATAATGTTGCAGCGGCCCGCCAGCGCCGGTCCATAATTGCTGCATCGCGGTCACTCGCGCCGCCGGGGTATCGCCGAGATAGGCATCATGCAGCAACGATGCCCGATCGGCGGGGGCGCCCTTGACGCCGTCGTCGCTGTAGATCTGGCTGTAAAGGTCGACCATCGCCGCGCTGGACAACAGCCCCGCACCGCCCGCACGATCGGCGGCATCGGCGCGCACTCCCAGCCCCAGCATCGGCGCCAGCGCGGCGATAAAATCATAGGGGACGGGGTCCGCCTGGGTGAGCTCGGCAGGCGGATTGAGCCCGGTGGCAATCGCCAGCGCATAGCGCCACGGGGTCATGTCGGACACCGTATCCCACTCGATCGTCACCGCGCGTTGCGCCTTGCCCGCGGCGCCAGCATATTTCTGCGCAAGCAGCATGTCGAAACGTGGCAGCGCACCGGCCCGGGTCAGATGATCGAGCTGCGCCAGCCCCCCTGTGCCATCGCCCGAAAACGTCGCGCAGATCGCTTTCATAGCGAGCCACTGACCGTCGCTGCGGACTCCATTCTGGAGCGCCAATACCGGGCAAATTCCGGTGAAATCCTCTGTCGCGACATAGGCATTGACGGCGGCATCGATCATCGGCGGGGTATAATTGGCGGGATCGACATCCTGCACCAGCGCCCGCGCCACATCACCCTCGCCCATCCGCAACAACAGCGCAGTGCGATCCGCGGCGAATTGTGCTGGGTCCATGCCGATGGGCGCGTCGAGCCGCGATGCCAGCACGCGGCGCAGCAGGATATGGCCCCAGCGCGAGACCAGCATGCCCCCGTTGCCCTCCAGCGCCGCGCGCACCAGTCCGGCGTCCTGATGGGCCAGCGAGTACGGCGGCAACCCGCCTTCATCGCTGGCCAGAACACCGACATGCAGCATCGCCCGGCGCGCGGCAGGCGCAATGTCATAGCGCGGCTTCAGCCCCAGCAATTGATCGAGCTGATCGGGAGGCAAGCGGGTGAGGTCCGCCATCGAGTTCAACCCGCCCGGAAATGCCTCGCTGACGTAAGCCGGTGTTGCGGGAGCGGAGGCAGGCCCCTCGCCGCCGAGCGGTACCGCGCCTGACGCCGCGCCCGCTGCTATCGGCCCCGGTCCGGCAGCCAGGGGGCCAGCGGGGACGGGGGAGGCGGTGGGGGGGGCAGCGGGGCGAGGCGCAGCAGCTTCAGCTGGCGCATTGCCGCGCTGTTCCGCAGCCGGACCGTGGACGGGTCGCGGTGCGGGTCGGTCGAACTGCTTGGGCAGCAGCGATTCGGGGGGCAGCAGCGATTCAGGCCGATCCTGCGCCAGTGCCCCATTCAAAGCCAGCGCCGACCCCGTTGCCGTCGCCAGCAGCAGCCCTGCGGTCCATATCGCCCGGACGCGGCTCACGCGGGCCGTCCGTTGGCCAGGGCCGAATGCGCGGCCAAATGCGGCGAACCAGTGCGCGGGGCCGGGATGGCGATGACGATTTCATGCACGGGCTGCGGGCCGCCTCTTTTCCAGATGACCATGAGCGCCCACGCCGCCAATACCGCTACCAGCACGGCCGCAGCCACCGCGATCAAAAGCAGGGCGGGATGCCCCAGGTGCCTGCGCCGGTCTCGTCGTATAATCGTTGTCACGGGGTACTCGCTGCAACGGCGCGGATGCCGCGCCACTTGCGCCGGTTAGCAGACGATACCCGCACAATCCAAGCACCTTCGCCGATTTTTGCTAGAGTCTTTCCGGTTTAGTCGGTGCCAGCCCCCATTCTCGCCCCGACGCGGGTGGTGCACACCAAGGCGCTGGAACTGCCGGAACCTCGTGCCTATAGGCAAACCTGACATGGATTTCGACACCGCTTCCTCCAGTTCCGCCGTGCCCGGCGCAGGCACTTACGCCGATCGCGATGTGGTCGCGGCGCTGTTGCGTCGTCTCGATCGCCCGCTGGTGCTGGTGGGCATGATGGGAGTCGGCAAAACCAGCCTGGGTCGGCGCCTCGGTGCGCTGTTGGGTGTGCCCTTTGTCGATGCGGATGAGGAAATCGAGGCGGCGGCGCAAATGACCATCCCGGAGATATTCGCGACTTATGACGAGGCCTATTTCCGTGCGGGAGAACGGCGTGTGATCGCCCGGCTGATAGGGGACTCGGGGGCCGGGACTCAGACGGCTGGATCGCATCTGAAAGTGATCGCCACTGGCGGCGGCGCCTTTTGCCATGCCGAAACCCGCGAGCTGATCCTGCGCCACGGCATCGCCATCTGGCTGGATGCCGAGCTGGACACGCTGGTTGAACGCACCGCGCGCAAGTCCAACCGCCCGCTGCTGGAAAACGGCAACCGGCGTGAGATCCTGGCCGGGCTAAAAGCGGAACGGGCCAGTCTCTACGCGCAGGCACCGATCCATGTGCAGAGCGGCAACGGTCCTCACCAACGGGTACTCGGGCAGGTGTGCAACGCTATCCTGAGCTGGCTGGATGCTCAGCCCTCCCCTGAATTAACGCCCGACCCAACGGAAAAATCATGACCATCATCCCGGTCGATATCGCTGGTCGCCCTTATGAAGTGCGCATCGGCAGTGGGTTGCTCGGCGATCTTGCGGCGCATTGCGGCGCGCGGCTGCGCAAGCCGCGCGTGCCGATCGTCACCGATGCCAATGTTCATGCTGCCTGGGGCGCGGTGGTCGAGGCGTCGCTGATCGCGGCAGGCCACTGCCCTGCATGGCGCATCCTGCCGCCGGGCGAATCGACCAAAAGCTGGCACGAATTGTCGGCGACCGTCGACTGGCTGCTGGCGCAGGAAGTCGAACGCGGCGATCATATCCTGGCGCTGGGCGGCGGCGTTATCGGCGATCTCACCGGCTTTGCCGCCGCCATTGTAAAACGCGGCTGCCAGTTCATCCAGCTACCGACGACGTTGCTGGCGCAAGTCGATTCCAGCGTTGGCGGCAAGACCGCGATCAACACCGCTGCGGGTAAAAATCTGGTCGGCGCGTTCCACCAGCCCGCGCTGGTACTGGCCGACCTCGCTGCGCTGGCGACGCTGCCGCCGCGCGATTTGGCCGCAGGCTATGCCGAGGTCGTCAAATACGGGCTGATCGGCGATGCAGCGTTTTTCGAATGGTGCGAGCGTCACGGCGCAGCGTTGATTGCGGGCGATGCCGACGCGCGCGCGCAGGCGGTGGCGGTGTCGGTCGCGGCCAAGGCGCGGATCGTTGCCGAGGATGAGCGCGAAACCACAGGCCGCCGCGCTTTGCTCAATCTGGGCCATACCTTCGGCCATGCGCTGGAAGCCGAATGCGGTTTTTCGGATCGGCTGCTGCATGGCGAGGCGGTGGCGCTGGGGATGGTATTGGCAGCACGCTATTCGGCCCGGTTGGGGCTGATGCCCGGTCAAGACGCGAGTCGGATTGCCGCCCATATCGGCGCTGTCGGGCTACCCGCGCGGTTGGCGGCGCTGAGCCTGGATTGCGACGGCGCCACGCTCACCGCGCATATGCTGCAAGATAAAAAGATGGACGCAGGCACGCTGCCGTTCCTGCTGATGCGCGGCATTGGCGAGACATTTGTGGCCAGTGACGTCGATTTGACCGATGTTGCCGCCTTCCTGGACGAAGAACTTATTCCAGTTCCAGGATAACCGCATCTACCGCCAGGCTTTCCCCGGCTTTGGCATTCACCGCCTTGACCGTGGCGCTCTTTTCAGCGCGCAGGATGTTTTCCATCTTCATCGCCTCGACCACGGCGAGCGGCTGTCCGGCCTCGACCTTGTCGCCGACCTGGAC
>JALYHR010000023.1 GCA_030776465.1 Pseudomonadota bacterium | reverse complement strand
CGGGGTGATAATGATTGCCCCGCGCTTGTCCCGGATGGGCGAAGGTCAGATAGACCTCGCCAGTATGCGGCGGGATTTCTTCCTCGTGGCCGTCGATGACCTTGAGGAACCAGCCGCGCTCATCGCTAATCAGGCGGCGGTGGATGAAACGCATGGCTTCGATCAGGGACATGACGCCAGCTCTTGCTGCACCAGATCGGCGATGCCTTGCTCCAGCGAGACGCGCGGACGCCAGTCCAGCGTGGCGAACAAGCGGGTGACATCGGGCAGGCTGACCATCGGCTGGTCAGCTCGATAGGGCAGCGCGCCCAGCGCCAGATCGGGCGGGAAGCCTGCGCATTGCAATTGGGCGGCGAGCACCTCGAAGAAATGCCGCAAGGTGATGGCAGTGCCCGACCCGACATTCAATACCGTCAGGCCAGGCGTATCGGCCCTGGCGGCCTTCGCCAGCGCGGTCCAGATGCAGCCTGCGGCATCGTCGACATGAAGGAAATCGCGCTGTTGAGCGCCCCCGGTCAGTTCTACACGCTCGCCAGCACGCGCTTTTGCGATCAACATCGGCCCGAGTCGTCCGCGTGCTTCAGCGCCACCATAGATGTAGAAGGGCCGCAGCAGCATGATCCGCAAGCTGGCCGCAAAGCCGCCCGCGACTGCCGACGAAGCCGCCTTGGCCGCACCATACACGCTGGCGGAGGGTACGATGGGCTGGTCTTCGGTGACGGGCAGGTCACTGGCGCCATATTCATAGCCGGTGCCGACATGCACCACGGCTGGAGGCTGCGGCAGCGCCGCGCAGGCTTCGTAAAGCGCCCGAGTCCCCCCCACCGCCACCGCCAGCATCGCCGCAAAATCCACCGCGCCGTAAGTGACCCCGGCTGCGGCGCAATGAATGACTGCGGTGGGGCGCACGTCCATGACGATGCGCGCTACGGCGGCACCATCGGTCAGGTCCGCCGGATGAAAACTGGCGTCACTGGCTCCTGCCCGGCGTCCCAACTCGTGCAGTTCCACTCCTGCGGCGAAGGCCTGGCGCGCGACATGCCCACCCAGATAGCCGCTGGCCCCGGTTAGCAGCACGCGCTGCCCGGCAAATTGCGCGGCGGCATCGGATGAGAGTATGGCCGAAATCACGCTGCAAAAGCCTGGCTGCTGACCGCCGCAGCGACGCAATAGGCGGCAATATCCGCCTCGCAAGCCTCACGCGGGCTGATCGTGCCGACACTGACATGGCGATACCAATCGGCGGTGCGGGCGATGGTTTCCGCAAAATTCCACACCGGCTGCCAGGCGAGGTGCTCAGTCGCCTTCTCGATCGACAGCCGCAGCACGGCTGCCTCGTGGGGTGCAGCCGGATCGCTGACATCCTGCCAGCCCGCCATTGCCGCACCCGGCCCGTTCCACCGCGCCAGCATCGCCTCGGCCAGCGCGCGCACCGGCTGGATATCGTTGGGATTCGGCCCGAAATTCCAGCTTGTGGCAAGGGCGCCGCCGCCATTTGCCGCCAGCCGCGCACCGAGCCAGAGATAGCCCGCCAGCGGTTCCAGCACATGTTGCCACGGCCGCAGTGACGCTGGATTGCGCAATTGCGGCATGGCACCGGCGATCAGCGCGCGGGCGAGATCAGGGACGATGCGATTGGCCGACCAGTCGCCGCCACCGATGACATTGCCAGCCCGCGCAGTGGCGATGCGCACATGTTCGCTGCCCGCAAAAAAGCTGTCACGCCACGACGCCACCGCAATTTCCATCGCCGCTTTGCTGGCGCTGTAGGGATCGTGCCCGCCCAGCGGGTCATCCTCGCGATAGGCGCGACCCGACTCGCAATTGCGATAGACCTTGTCGGTCGTCACCATCACCACTGCGCTGCGCGTTTCCGTTTGGCGGATCGCTTCCATCAGCGCGATCGAACCTGTGACATTGACGGCAAAGGTTTCCTGCGGCGCGGCATAGGATTCAAGGACCAGCGGCTGGGCGGCCAGATGAAAGATAAAATCGGGTTGCGCCACCGCCAGCGCCTCGCGCAGCGCCGTGCCATCGCGGATGTCGGCCAGGTTATGCGTCAGCCGGTCGGCAACCCCGGCCTCCACAAACAGGCTGGGCTCGGTCAACGGGGGCAAGGCATAGCCGGTTACCTCGGCACCGAGCTGCGTGAGCCACAAGCTCAGCCACGAGCCCTTGAAGCCGGTGTGGCCGGTAACGAACACACGCTTGCCGGCATAGGCGTCACCAAACATTAAATGTGCCACATTTAGCATTGCCCCAATCAGCGTTGCCCCAATTAGCGTTGCCAGGGCGCCTCACCCGCCGCCCACATGTCGTTGAGCAGGCGAAATTCACGATAGGTGTCCATCGGTTGCCAGAAGCCATCAAGGCGATAAAGCATCAATTGCCCATCCTGCGCCAGTCGTTTTAGCGGCTCGGCCTCGAAGATCAGGCCCGGATCGTCATTGAGATATTCGAACACCCGCGCGTCGAAGACGAAAAAGCCACCGTTGATCAAGCCGTCGCCCGCCTGCGGCTTTTCCGCGAATGTGCTGACGGATGCGCCGATATCCTCGGTATCGTCGCCGCCTGTTTCCTGGAGCGTCATCACCCCGAAACGGCCCGGCGGACGTACCCCGGTGACGGTGCCGATGCGGCCATGGCGGCGATGAAATGCGATGACTTCCGCGATGTCGATATCGGCAACGCCGTCGCCATAGGTGAAGCAGAACAATTCATCGGCGGCCAGCCGGTCGCGCACTCGCCACAGTCGCGCGCCGGTCTGGGCGGCCAGCCCGGTCTCGGCCAGTTCTATCCGCCAGTCGCGTTCCGGGAAATCTCCGCGATATTCGACTTCGCCGGGCCTGCCGGGGCATATTGTCAAATCCGCCACCTGGGCATGGAAATTAAGGAAATATTCCTTGATCGACCAGCTTTTGTAACCAAGGCACAGCACGAAATCGGTAATCTGCGCCGCCGCATAAATCCGCATGATGTGCCACAGGATCGGGCGCTCGCCGATGCGGATCATCGGCTTGGGGATGTCGTCGGCGACATCGCGGATGCGGGTGCCCTGCCCGCCGCATAAAATTACCGCCTTCATCGCCCGATTTCTTTCCCCAAACGGAGCTGCCGAAGCATTTCGCCCGAAAATCGCCACGATTCGGCCATCGCCCGCCGCGGAATCACCCGGACGCGAGTGCCCAGCCGCCACACGCAATTGACCATCGCCGTCTCATGCAACACCAGCGCGCAGGCCATGCCGACAACGCCGAATCGCCGTTGCAGCAAGATGCCGATGCCCATCGCTACCGTGCCGGAGGCCAGGAAGAAATAGCTGTAACCGGCATGACGGTTAATGGCCATGATGAGGTTGGCCAGCGGTAGCCATGAAGCATTGAGCAGCATCGCTGTGACCATCAAACCCAGCAGCAGAAAGGGAGGATGGACCAGTCCGTGAGTCCAGATCGCGATAAACGGCTTGCCCAGCAGCAGGATGAAACCGGCAGCGGGCACCACCACCAATGCGGTGGCGACCATGTTGAGCAAAACCAGGCGGTCCATGCCGACACGATTTTCGGTGGCCGCCAGCGCGGTATAACGCGGCATCGACGCGTAATTGAGACCAAAGGCGAATTGCAGCGCGATACGGCTGACCGTGCGTACCGCAGTGAACACCGGCACCGTCGCCGGACCGCTGACCGAACCGATGACGATCACTGCGCCCTGGGTAATCACGGCATTGGCACCGGGCAGGACCAGAGCGGCCATGGCTGGGGCGAATAGCGCCCGCAATTCGCCCCGGTCGAGCCGCCAGGGAATTTTGCGCAGCCAGGCGGCCCGGCTGATGACATAGACATTGAGCACGACCGAACCGGCCAGCCGCGTGAGGAAGTATGCCCAGGCAACCGCGGTCAGGCCATGGCCTAGAATAGCGATCGTCATCGCGCTGGTCGCTTCAGCCAGGATGATGGTGTTGCGAATGCCGATAGTCGGGGCATAGGCATCCGCCGCGCGCGCAGCAGCGATCGGGATTTCGTTAACGAGGGCAATAAACCCATAGCCGACCAGCAGCCAGGCGGTCTCGACCGCACGGCCACCTGTCGCGCCCTGCGCAAAATCCAGCGAATGCGGGCGAATCACCAGCAGCACGGCCATGACCGCGCAGGCAATGATTGTTCCGGTTCCGATCATCAGCATACGCAACGAGGCATAGATGGCGCGCGCCCGGTCGAACTCACCCCGCGCGGACGCGGCAGTCATGGTATTGCCGCCGACCGACGCCATCCCGAAATCGGCCAGAGCCAATGACGACGGGATGGTGAACATGATCAGCCAGGTACCATAGCCCGCCAGCCCCCAATGCGCGGTGAACACCGGCAGCGAGATCAGTTGCACGCCAAGCTGGACGAACTGGCCATAATAACCGGCAAGCGTACCGGCCACGATCCGGTGGGAAAACAGGGCATTCCAGCGCGCCATGGGCCCTATGGCTGCTGGCCGAGGCGGTCGCTGGATATAGAGTATTTCCGGTGTGCCCAATTTTTCCGATTCACAGCGCTGAGCCCAGATTGGTCGAGGCAACGACTTCGTTGCGGCAAACCCGCTGTAGTTCCTTTTCCAGACGGTCGATGATATGCTCGCGTCCCCAGCGCTTGCGCGCCCGGTGCTTCCCGGCAACGCCCAGGACTTGCCTCCGCTCGGGATCGTCGATCAGTTCGCAGACCGCGCGGGCCAGACTGGCGGCATCTCCGGGCGGGGTCGTCACGCCGCAGCCCTCGACCTCGTCGTACAGACCGGTGCCCATGGTCGTGGTAGCGACGACCGGCCGCCCCGAGGCGAGCATATTGGTGAGCTTTGACGGCAGTAACAGATCGGCCGCGCCAGGGATCTGCGGCAGCAGGTGAACGTCCGCCATGGCCAGCAATTCGGGCATCCGGCCAGTGGGTTGCAGGTCGTGAAACTGGACGTTGTCAAGCCCTGTGGCCAGCTTCTCCAGTCGCTCGCGATTGGGCCCCTCGCCGCTGATCACCCAGGAGATGTCGGTGCGATGCGCGGAAATCCTGGCCGCCTCGATCAGGATCTCGATGCCCTGCTTGTTGGCTATATTACCCGAATAAAGCGCAACATGTTGGCCGCCCAACCCCCAGCTTTCGCGCAGCCCCAGCGTGTCGCCCGTATCACCGGGTGCCGGTGCGGGTGCAGGCTCGGCCCAGTTTCGGATTTGCACCACGCGTGCCGGTTCGATGCTTTTTTGCAACAGCTTGGCGCACATCTGTGGAGAGATCGTCGAAATGCGGTCGGCAAGCCGCAGCAAACCGTTTTCCACCGCCTGCGCCAATCTGGCGATGATCCCGGAGTCGGCTATCAGGCCCGTGGCGAAAGCGGTCTCGACTTCCAGATCCTGGACGTGGACCCACAGCTTGGCCCGCGCCAGCCGGGCCGCCAGCCACGCCACCGGCACGCTGAGCAGGGCCGGAACCACGCAGATGATCACTTGCGGGCGTTCGGAACCCCGCCGGAAGGCCAGCCGCAGCGCGGGGCCCAATGCCGATACGGCAAAACTGGCAAGATGGGCAATCCGGCGCGGCCCATTGGGGACAGCGGGCACGTAATGCGGGCAGCGCGTGACCCGGATGCCACGCTCGACGTCGCGATGCCAGCCGCGCTTTCGATAGGGGCCATATATCGTCCATTGCGGATAATAAGGCTTTCCCACGATCACTTCCACATGATGGCCCCTGGCCGCCAGCGCCACCGCCATATCGGTGGTATAACGCGCGATGCCGATTTCTTCCGGGGCGTAATTGATCCCCAGGATCGCCACGCGTAGCGCGCCATCTTCTACCATAATCGAGTTTTTACCAGAAGAGATAGCTCGGCACCGATTTGGATGTTGCCCTGGATTCGCAGTGTAACCACCCCCCGCCATGCCGGAATACCTCTTACCTCCAGTTTGGATGCTTTATCAATCCCTGCCTTTTGTAAATGTTCCTAAATCGCTGAAATCGCGCCGAGAGATGCTTTACGGCAACTACCCAGGGGATACGAATTGTGACCGAGGCCAATGACAAGGCATTTGCGGCGGGCGAACAGGGTTGGGAAGACGTGCCCAATCTTGGCGATCTAAGCCATGCACTTGATAAGATGGCCCAAAATATCGAAACCCTGTTAAAATACGCTCCCCCGCAGGCTGGCGCTCATGCGAAATTGGTCCTTGATCGCAAAGGATCGGCAGCGCTGGCGCTGGATATCTATGAAGATCGCCGACGCAGAGTAAAACTGTTCGGGGCCGACCTCTTCGGGGAACCCGCCTGGGACATCCTGCTCGATCTGTTCATAGCAACTGCGACCGGAAAGCAAATTTCCGTCAGCAGTGCTTGTATCGGTTCGGCTGTACCATCGACCACCGGACTACGATGGTTGGCCGTGTTGGAAACGCGCGGCTTGATTGTGCGAGAAAACGACGACCGCGATGCGCGCCGAAGCCATGTCCGCCTTTCAAAGCTGGGCCACGATCAGATGGAGCAGTACCTCAAAGAAGTGCGAACCTGTCACGGCATACCGCCAGAGGCGTGATGGCGAGCCGCAACGGCGCAAATCGATGCGGCAGATCAATTCTGGACCAAATGGCAGCGGCACTTAGAAGAGATTGAACCAAATCCATTGCAATCAATGCCGAAAAATGATTACCCCCGCTTGCGCAAGCGACCGCTGCTCTTTTTCTATTCCTTGCCGCCCAATATCCTGGCGATGGGGGTGTATTCCAGCCCCAGCGCTTCTGCCACCGCCTCGCAGGTCACCTTGCCGGCATGGATATTAAGTCCGGCAGCGAGGTGGGGATTGGCTTTCAGGGCGGCTTTCCAGCCCTGATTGGCGATATCCAGCGTATGCGGCAGGGTCACATTATTAAGCGCATAGGTGCTGGTGCGCGCCACCGCGCCGGGCATATTGGCGACACAATAGTGCACGATACCATCGACCACGAAAGTGGGATCGGCGTGAGTGGTTGGCTGGCTGGTTTCGAAACAGCCGCCCTGGTCGATGGCGACGTCGACCAGCACCGCGCCGGGCTTCATCGTCGCCAGCATGTCGCGCGTAACCAGGCGCGGCGCGGCGGCGCCCGGCACCAGCACCGCGCCGATCACCAGATCCGCCCCGGCGACGCTCTTGGCGATATTGGCGTGATTGGCGAAGCGGGTCTTGGCGCGCGATTCGAAATGGACACCGAGGCGTTCCAGCACATCGGGATCGCGGTCGAGGATGATCACGTCCGCGCCCATGCCGGTGGCGACCAGTGCGGCGTTGAAGCCGACGACGCCGCCGCCGATGATGACGACGCGCCCCGGCATCACCCCAGGCACCCCGCCCAGCAGCACACCGCGCCCGCTGTGTTCCTTTTGCAGCGCGGTGGCGCCCGCCTGTACCGCCATGCGCCCGGCAACCTGGCTCATCGGCTTGAGCAGCGGCAGCGAATGATAGGGCCCGGTCACGGTTTCATAGGCGATGGCGGTCACCCCGGTCTTGATCAGGTCGGCGGTCAGTTCAGGGTCAGGGGCAAGATGCAGATAGGTGAACAACACCTGGCCCTTGTGCAATTGCGTGCGCTCGGCAGGCTGCGGTTCCTTGACCTTCACGATCAATTCGCAATCGGCAAAGATCACTGCGGCGTTCAGCTTGATCGTTGCCCCCGCCGCTTCGTAATCGCTGTCGGTGGCGCCGATGCCGAGGCCAGCACCGGTTTCCACCCATACCTCATGGCCGTGCGTCGTCAGTTCGCGGACGCTTTCCGGCGCCAGGCCGACGCGATATTCATGGTTCTTGATTTCGCGGACGGTGCCGATCAGCATGCATTCTCTCCTGCTGCATCGCAGCAATATAGGGATGGACCCATTGCCGTTCAACCCGCCCC
>JALYHR010000022.1 GCA_030776465.1 Pseudomonadota bacterium | reverse complement strand
GATTTGGGCACGGGCGCGGGGGGTGCAACCGCAACCGGCGCTGGCGCGGCGGCGGGCGTGGGCATGCCCGTGCCCAGCGTCGGGCCCATGGTTGCCGGTGCTGGGGCCAGTGCGGGAGCCGGTGCGGGAGGCGGTGCTACAGCATCCAGCCTGGTCTGGAGCTGATGCTGACGGTTGGCCATTTCCTCGTTTTGCGCGGTGAGTCGGGCCATCTGCGTTTCCAGCGCGTCCATCCGCATCAGCAGGTCGGTCATGGGCGTGGTTGCGGGCAAGGCCGGTTCCCCGGTCGCCTGAACCGGGCCAGATGGTGCGGCTGTTGCCCTGGCGCTCTGCGGGGATGCGCTCTGCGGGGATGCGGTCTGCGGGGATGCGGTCTGCGCCGCTGCCATCGCCGCCAGCGCGGCAAGACTGGCCACCAGCGCACTGGTACCTGTGCGCGTCCTGCATTTCTGCGATTTCATCGATTCACCCTCGTCAAAATTTGCGTTCGTGCGGGCCGCTGGCCAGTCAGATATCCGCTGATTGCCCCAGACCACATGGCCTGTCGAGAGAGCTTATTGCGCCGCAGGGGATGCTTTTGCCGTCGCCGCTGCGGGCGTCGTGCCAGCAGGCGCCGGGGCCCTGGCCAGCAGCGCCGCTGCCGAGATCGGCACATCCTTGATGATCCGTTGCGTTTCCGCAAGCTTCGCAACTGGCTTGCCAGCCACGGCAATGGCCAGAGCGTCGGGACGCCCGGTCCAGATCAGCGGCGCCTGCGCATCGGCGGGCACGGTAAACACCTGGCCCTGGGTCATCGCCTGTTCGAACAAAACCTTGCCCGAAGTCTCGTAAACCTTGACCCAGATGCCTGCCGACAACGCGCTGAGCGTCACCGCGCCGCCCGCAGGGGCTCTTGCAGCAAGGGGCGCGGCAACAGGCGCAGCGGACACCGCTGCCACACCGGCCTTTGCCCCAGAGGTGGGCGCATCGGCGGGCAGGATCGATGGCAGCGACCCCGCAGGGTTATAGGCGCTATGCCAGAATACCAGTCCGGCCAGGATCACCAGCACCGCGCCCAGTGCCGCCAACATCGCCAGCCGCAGTTCGGGTACGCGGGCCGGGTCGCCCGGGGTGAAGGCCTGTGCCGTGGGGATATCGCCGCCCGGTGTGGTGCTATCGATCTCGGCACGCACTTCCTTGACGATTTCCGCCTCGTCCAGCCCCACCATGCGCGCATAGCTTCGCGAAAAACCAAGGGCATAAATACGCGAAGGCAGGACCGAAAACCGGCTTTCCTCGATCGCCATCAGCAATCGTTCGGGGATCTTGGTGGCGGCGGCAACTTGCGCCAGCGTCGTGCCTGCGGCTTCGCGGGCGCGCTTGAGCCTGACTCCGGCGCGATCGAGCGGGAGTTGGGCCCCCGCGTGATTGAGCGCAAGATGAGCAGTGTCAACATCTGCGGCCATAATGATCCCGATATTCCTGCCTGGCGACCCCCGCTCAAGACAACGCTATGGCTGATGAAAAGTCAATGAAATTACGGCCTTTGTCTGTGGTATTGAACCGACCTGGTTGGTTCGTCCGCTCACCGATTATCCTCGATCATTCGACGGCGATGTTCCGGGCTTGTGCCCAGCCTGCCAATACCCCGCGCAAATCCGGCGGCGGCGATGCCAGCCAGCCCGCCATGGCGGCCTCAATCTCGGGCAGGTGAACTTTTCCGATCAGCGCCTTGATCGGGCCGACGGCGGCCGGAGTGATCGAAAAGCGCCGGATGCCGAGCCCCAGCAAGGCCAGCGCCTCAAGCTGGCGTCCACCCATTTCCCCGCATACCGCCAGATCGACCTTGTGCCCTGTTTCGCGCGCCAGCCCTGCCACCTGACCCGCCACGCGGCCCAGAAAGCGCATGATCGCCGGGCTGAGCCAGTCATAGCGTTCGGCCAGTTTAGGGTTGGAACGGTCCGCCGCAAACAGGAACTGGGTCAGGTCATTGGTGCCGATCGACAGGAATTGCAGCTTGGGCAGCATCACGTCGAGCATTTCAGCCAGCGCCGGTACTTCGAGCATGGCGCCAAAGCGGATCGCCTCGGGCACCATTTTCTTGCGCTGTTTCAGGAATGCCAGTTGGCCCTCGAATACCGCCTTTGCGGCATCGAATTCCCACGGTTCGGCGACCATCGGGAACATGACGTGCAAGGTGCGCCCCGCCGCCGCCTCCAGCAAAGCCCGCGCCTGCACTTTCAGCAGCCCGTCCCGTTCCAGTGCAACGCGCAGCGCGCGCCAGCCCATCGCCGGATTTTCCTCGCCCGGACCATCGTCATGGCGCAGGTAAGGCAGCACCTTGTCGCCGCCGATATCGACCGTGCGAAACACCACCGGGCGGCTGCCCGCGACATCCATGACCTCGCGATAGAGTCGCGTCTGGCGTTCGCGCGACGGCAGCGTGGCGGCGACCAGAAACTGGAATTCGGTACGAAACAGCCCCACCCCGTCGGCTCCGGTCAGGGCAAGATTGGGCATGTCCTCGCGCAGCCCGGCGTTGATCATCACCGTCACGCGGGTGCCGTCGAGCGAATAGGGTTCAACCTCGCGCAGCGCGGCGTAAGCGGCCTGGCGCTCGCGGCTCTTGGCAAAGCGCGCTTCGAATGCCTCGACCATGGTCGCTGCGGGGCGTACGCTGGCAGTGCCTTGGTCTCCGTCGAGCAGCAGATGATCGCCTTCTCGCACCAGCGCCCGCAGCCCGCGCACCCGCCCCAGCACCGGAATGCCGATGGCGCGGGCGACAATAACGACATGCGCGGTCAGCGAGCCTTCCTCCAGGATCACCCCCTTCAACCGCCGCTTGTCGTATTCCAGCAGTTCAGCCGGGCCCAGATTGCGCGCGATCAGGATGGCATCCCCGCGCAGGCCTTTACTGGCGGCAGTCCCCATCTGGCCCGACACCGTGCGCAGCAGGCGGTTGGACAGATCCTCCAGATCATGCATGCGATCAGCCAGCAGCGGATCGTCAATCTGGCGCATGCGCATGCGGGTGCGCTGCTGGACGCGCTCTATCGCGGCCTCGGCGGTCAGCCCGGAATCGATCGCTTCGTTGATGCGCCGCGACCAGCCTTCGTCGTACGCGAACATCTTGTAGGTCTGGAGCACTTCCTCATGCTCGCCGTCGACGCCGAACTCGGCCTGGCTGGCCATGCGATCGATCTGCGCGCGCATCTTGTCGAAGGCGAGATAGACGCGCTGGCGTTCGGCCTCCACATCGTCCGCCATGGTCTGTTCGATGGTGATGCGCGGCTGGTGGTAGACCGCGTAACCGCTGGCCAGCCCCTTGACCAGCGCCAGGCCTTTTAACTGCACCGGACCGCTCTGCGCCGCGCTGAGCCCCGACGCATCTTCATCGACCAGTTCGGCGTTGCTGATCATTTCGGCCAGCACCATCGCCACGGTCTGCAGCGCCTCGATTTCGACTTCTTCATAGCGGCGCGGCTCGACATGCTGCACACACAGCACGCCGATGGCGCGTTCGCGGCGCACGATCGGCACCCCGGCAAAGGAATGGTAGCGGTCCTCGCCGGTCTCTGGCCGGTAGGAAAAATCGGGGTGCGTTGCCGCTTCCGCCAGATTGAGCGTTTCGACCCGCTGGCCGATGGTGCCGACCAGCCCTTCACTCAGCGCCATGCGGGTGACATGCACTGCTTCCTGCGACAGACCGCGCGTGGCGTACAATTCCAGCATGCCTTCGCGCAGCAAATAGATCGAGCATACCTCGCTATCGAGACATTCGCCGATCACCTCCACCACGGTGTTCAATTTCGATTGCGCGTGGGAGCGCGAGGCCATCACCTCGTGCAGGCGCGTGAGAATGGTACGGGCAGCCACTACGCCTCCGGTCATGACAATTCGCCCCGCCCGGGACCAGGGCGATTCCACCGGGGTGCGAAAGGCGCAGCGGTCATGCGGCAGGGATCGTGGAAACGCTGGTCATAGCAGGGGCTTAGACTAATGCGCCCGGTTTGGAAACTTGCGGTTTAGAACCGGGGAGATTCCAGAATGACGATGCAGGATAAGCCTATACCAGCGTCTGAGGGCGCATCCCACAAGGCGCGACCGAACCTGCCGCAGCTTGGTATTAACCAGCGTGAATGCACTCGGCTATGCGCTCCATGCCAGGGCGTGATGCAAAGCATCTCACCGCCCCGGCGGAAACGCAGCTATCAATGTTTGAAGATTTCGTCCTTGATCCGCAGTTTGCGGAGTTTGAGCGTTTTCAAGGCGGACACATCGGGAGACGGTCGGGCCAATTCATCGTGGATCTGTTTTTCGAGTCCGGCATGCTTGGTCTGCAAAGCGCTGATATACGATGCTTCCATAGGTGTCGCTCCTTTGACTTGCGGTTTGTGTCCAGCTTGGGCGAAACGCCGAAGTTTCGGCGCATCGTCGGCAGCATGGGCGCAAAGCCCGTTCAACAACCCTCCCCGTCCAGACGCGCTTGCGCGCGCCCAAGTTGCGCGCTTTTGCGCGCACCGCCAGAACACCACACATTGAACCGTAAGCGGATCTCTAACGTTCGACCCGAAACGACTCGCGTTGAAGTTTTCCAGCGTGATTGTCTTTAGATCACATTTACCCTATCCCGATAAGCAGATTAACGGTCCAAATCGGATGGGCACGGGCGAGTTTGCGACGAGCGGACAAAAAGCTGGCGATCGTGGTTGCTGGCCGGGGCGTTCAATGACGATAGGCCAGTGACAATTAGGGAATACGGCGTGAGCGAAGAGGAAATGCGCAAACGCCTGGAATTGCTGCGCGTCGAGCATCGCGATCTCGACGCCGCCATCGACGCGCTGAGTACCGCCACTGTGATCGACCAGTTGCAGATCGCCCGCCTCAAAAAACGCAAGCTCCGACTAAAGGACCAGATCGCGCTGATCGAGGATTATCTGATCCCCGATATCATTGCGTAGGGTGTGCCGAGATTTGCCCATGCCGGAGCCAAATCTCCGCACACCCTACCGCCGACAGAGTCCTTACCCTCAGGTTTCCGCGCACAAGGCGCCCGGCAGGTCGGTGCGCAGCCATTCCAGCATCGCTTCGCGAATTGTACTGCGCAATTGCGCCAGCGCGCCGGGTTCGGTGGCGCTCATCAGCATTTTCAGTTCGATCGAGCCGACATGCGCCTCCGACACCACCAGCGTCGCGGTGCGGCCGTCCCACCCGGCCTGCGCGGCCAGCAGGCGTTTGTAAGTCTCGCGGATCGGGCCGATGTCGAAACCGGGCCTGATCGGCAGCACGACGATGCCGGTGATCCCGCCGACGCGGGTCCAGTTCTGGAAACTGGTGTCCAGGAATTTGATGGTGGGAACGATGAACCGCCGTTCGTCGATGGTGCGGATCACGACATAGCTCAGGCGAATATCCTCGACCCGGCCGCTTTCGCCATCGATGACGACGAAATCGCCGATCCGGACCGGCTCGGTTAAGGCGATCTGCATCCCCGCGATCAGCGATTTGAGCGCCGGCTGGGCCGCCGCGCCGATCGCCAGGCCGATGATGCCCGCTGACGCGATCAGCGTTGCGCCAACCTGCCGGACGCCGGGAACTTCCAGCATCATCAGCGCCACGGTGATGATGACGATCAGGAAACTCAGCGTGCGCGACATCAGGGTGATGCGCGTGCGGCGACTGCGCGCGACGATCTCGTCGTCGACCTGCTCGGTGCGCAGTGCCAGTATGCGCGCGGAGGTCTTGACCAGCGCCAGCACGACCCAACCCAGCAAGGCGGGAATGACGAAGGGCGAGAATTGATCCCAGACACGCGCCAGCAAAGGGTCCGAATCCTCGACCACGGATAGCGCTACCCCGACCAGCGCCCAGCGCAGCGGTTGACTGAGGCGGCGGACGATGACCGTATCGGTCTGGGAGTGCGAGGCCCTGGCAACGCGCCGCAACAGCCAGAACAACACATAATGCACAGCCAGCGCCACGCCCACCGCGACCCCGACCACGATCGCGGTATGGGTCAGGCGGTCGGACCAGTGGAGCAGCTCGGCTGTCGTGGGAAGCGGCGGTTTGCTGACATCGGAGGCCGCGTCGGAGATACTCCAGAAGGGGTCGTTCCCCGTCAGCAGGTTGCCAGTCTGTACCATACCACTCCGCAGGTTCAATGTGCGCTTCCCCAGCTATGGCCAGTGCCGATCTCGACCCCGAGCGGCACGGTCAGTTCCACCGCAGGCCGCGCCGCATCCTCCATGACTTGCCGGATGATCGCGCTGGCGGCGGCGACATCGCCTTCGGGCAATTCGAACACCAGTTCGTCATGCACCTGCAGCAGCATCCGCGTTTGCGACAGGCCAGCCTCTGCCAGCGCCGGGCCCATCCGCACCATCGCCCGCTTGATGATATCGGCGCAGGTGCCCTGGATCGGGGCATTGATCGCGGCACGTTCGCTGCCCTGGCGCTCGGCCTGGGCCTTGGCGTTGATGCGCGGGAACCAGCATTTGCGCCCGAACAGCGTCTCGGAATAGCCGCGCTCGCGCACGCCCGCCAGCGTGTCGTGGATATAGCGCTGGATGCCCGGAAAACGCTCGAAATAGCGGGAGATCATCGCCTGAGCCTCGTCCGGCGATACTGCCAGCCGCGCGGCCAGCCCCCAGCGCGAAATGCCGTAGAGAATGGCGAAGTTGAGCGTCTTGGCGCGGCCGCGCGTGTCGCGATCGACCCGCCCGAACAATTCCTCTGCCGTCCGCGCGTGGATGTCGGCGCCTTGCGCAAAGGCCTCCTTCAGCGCGGGCACATCGGCCATATGCGCGGCCAGGCGCAATTCGATCTGGCTGTAATCGGCGGCGAGCAAAACGTGGCCCGGCTCGGCGACGAAACATTCGCGGATCTGGCGGCCGATCTCGGTGCGGATCGGGATGTTCTGGAGGTTGGGCTCGGTCGACGACAATCGCCCGGTCTGCGCCCCGACCAGCGAATAGCAGGTGTGGACGCGGTTTGTCTGCGGATTGATCGCGGCCTGCAATGCCTCGGTATAGGTCGAGCGCAGCTTGGCGAGCTGGCGCCAGTCAAGCACCCGCGCCGCGATCGTCACGCCTTCGGCGGCAAGCTTTTCCAGTACGCCCTGATCGGTGGAAAACTGCCCGCTTTTGCCCTTTTTACCGCCTTTCTGGCCCATCTGGGCGAACAGGATATCGCCTAATTGCTTGGGGCTGCCGATGGTGAAGGGCATTCCCGCCAGGCCGTAGATCTCGGTCTCCAGTTCTGCCAGCGCCTTCGCAAAATCGGTGGAAAGCCCCGCCAGCCGCGCCCGATCGACGTGGATGCCGTGGCGTTCCATCTGCGCCACCACCGGGATCAATGGGCGATCGACACGTTCATAGACGCGCGTGGCGCTTTCGTCGGAGAGGCGCGGTTTCAGCAGCCGGTGTAGCCGCCAGGTGACGTCTGCATCCTCGGCGGCGTAAATTGTCGCCCGGTCCAGCGGCACCTGGGCAAAGCCGATCGCGCTGCGCCCGCTGCCGCAGATATCCTTGAAGGCGATGCAGGTGTGGCCAAGGTGACGCAACGCCAGTTCGTTCATGCCGTGGCCGCCGCCGATCCCTTCCTCGCCTCGCCCCGCATCCAGGTCGAAACTCATCACCATGGTATCGTCGATCGGCGCGACGTGGATGCCATTGCGGGCCAGCATGTTGAGATCGTATTTGGCGTTGTGACCGACCTTGAGTACCGCGTCGTTTTCCAGCAGCGGCTGCAGCCGGGCCAGCGCCTGGTCGCGGGGGATCTGTGCCGGCCGCTGCGCAAACATATCGCCGCCAGCGTGACCCAGCGGGATGTAGCAGGCCTGGTTCGGTCCGACCGCGAAGCTGATGCCGACCAGATCGGCTTGTTGCGCATCCAATGCGGTGGTCTCTGTGTCGAAGGCGATCAGCCGGGCGGCAAAACCCCGCGCGATCCACGCATCCAGCGCGTCCAGAGTTTGGACGCATTCATAAGCGTCGAGGTCGATCGATGGCAGTTCCGCCATCGCCTGCCTGAAGCCCACTTGGGAGCCGCGATCCAGCGGCGGGGCCAGGATAGTGACGCCCGAGTCCCCCACGGCCACCGCGACGGCTTTGGCGGGATGCAGCGAATTGGCGCGATCGGGGCTGCCGCGACCGGCATCGAGCCGTCGCAACAGGCTGGAAAAGCCATGGTCGGTCAGGAACGCGGCCAACGGATCGGGCGGGATCGCGGTGATCGCAAAGCTTTCCAGCGGCAGTGGCAGCGGGCAATCTTCCTTGAGCTGCACCAATCGCCGCGACAGCCGCGCCATGTCGGCCTGCTCGATCAGGCTATCGCGCAACTTGCCCGGTTTCATGTCGGGCGCTGCGGCCAAAGCGGCTTCCAGCGTGCCGTGATCCTGGATGAGCTTGCCTGCGGTCTTTGGGCCGATGCCGCGGATACCGGGAATATTATCGACCGAATCGCCCATCAGCGCCAGCACGTCGCCGACCTTTTCGGGTGGCACGCCGAACTTCTCGATCACCTCGGCAGTGTCGATTCGCTGGCTTTTCATGGTGTCGAGCATGTCAACATGGCCGCCCCCAGCCGAAGTTCCGACCAGTTGCATCAGATCCTTGTCGGATGAGACGATGGTCACGTCCCAGCCTTGCGCCGATGCGGCCAGCGCATAGGAGGCGATGATGTCATCGGCTTCGAGGTCATCCTCCTCGATGCACGGCAGGCTGAAGGCGCGGGTGGCATCGCGAATCAGGGGAAACTGCGGCACCAGATCTTCGGGTGCCGGCGGGCGGTTGGCCTTATACTGGTCATACAGGATGTTGCGAAACGAGGTGCCGGCCTTGTCGAGAATGACCGCAAGATGCGTCGGACCGTCGGCTTTGTGCAGGTCTTCGGCCAGTTTCCACAACATCGTGGTGTAACCATAGACCGCGCCAACCGGGACGCCGCGGGGATTGGTGAGCGGCGGCAGCCGGTGGTAGGCGCGGAAAATATAAGCCGATCCATCGACCAGATAAAGGTGCTGCCGTGTTGTCATGGGCGCTTCCATAGAGCGTGATGACAAAAAGTGGGAACCGGTTTTTGTTCTTCAATCACGCGAAAACAAAGGATCTGGAGCATAATTCGATTCTTTTCTCATCGCATTGTGCTCCAGAGTGAGTTGACGCTAGGGGAAAGCACGCTGAGTTCGGCGGATCGGCTTTGGACAAGAGGCAAAATTGCCGAGGATTCTGCAAACAGGAGAGATTTTGTGCGCGGTTTATGAGCCCGAAATGCAGGTTTTGAGGGGTTAAATGACGGATAATGCACGATCTGGGAGGCTCACGCGCGACTAGCGCTTGCATCGCGCCGCCAAGGTGATTAATTGACCCGTGAAGTCTACTCTAGCGGTAGCCTTTCCGCACGGCCGTGTGTCGCGCGTGGTCCACTCGCTGTTCAAGGAATACCATACATGCGCAAGATCGTTCTCGCTGCCGCCGTTGCCGGCGCTGTTCTGACTCTTTCGGCTTGCAACCATGCCGCCGATTCCTCTTCTTCGGCTGACTCGACCGCTTCGGCTGCCGACAGCTCGGCTTCGGTTGCCGCTTCGGCTGCTTCGGATGCTGGCTCGGCTGCTTCGGGCGCTTCTACGGCTGCTGACTCGGCTGCTTCGGCTGCTGCTGGCGCCGCTTCGGCTGCTTCGTCGGCTGCCTCGATGTAATCTTCGCCTTCCGGCAAGATTAACGATTAGGGCGCGCGGGGGCATACCCCGCGCGCCTTTTTCGTGTGCGCGTGCGGCTTATCTTGGAGCGTCGTGCCGTTCCCTTCAATCCTCTGGGGAAGGATTGAAGGGCACCAGATTCACGGCAGCAAGTTCTGATCTCGAAATGAAATAAGCGCCGCTCTATTGCGTGCGCGAGCCGCCTGCGAACTTGATGTCGGGCTCGTAGCCATCGTAGACCGCGCGGGCGATGGCGGCGATGCGCGATTCCCGGCCGGGCTTGCTGCCCTGGCCGGTGACATAAATGGCCAGCGCGACGGTATGACCGGCGGGGTTGCGGATGATACCGACATCGCTGGAGGTATTGGCCAGCGTTCCGGTTTTGTGGCCGATCAGGGCGTCTTCGGGCAATAGCAGCCGCATGCGGTGGACGCCGGTCTTGCAGCGGCTCATCGCGCCCATCAGCACGTTGTGACTCGACGGGCTGAGCCAATTGCCCTGGTACAGGCCCGCCAGCAGCCGGACCATGGTCAACGGCGTGGTGCTGTCGTGGACGTCGACGGTGGTGGCGGGATTGATCAACCCGTCATCGCGCACCAGCGTATTGATATTGTGGTCGAGGCGCATGCCAGTGATGCCCAAGCCGCGCAGCCAGCGGTCCACGGCCTGCGGCCCGCCGATTGCCGCCAGCAGCCCGTCGGTAGCATGATTATCGCTGAGCGTCAGCGCGCGTTCGATCAATTCCTGGGCGGAAAGCCACGCGCCCGGTCGCGCGGGGGCCACGGCGCTGGACAGCTTTGCCGATGGCAGCGGCATCATCATCGGGAAGCGGTCGTCAAGGTGCAGGCGACCGGCGTCGACATCGGCCAGGAACGTCGCGACGATCGCCACCTTGGCGGTGCTGGCCAGCGGGAACGGCTGGTCGCCAAGCACGGCGATGCTGCGGCCCGAGGTGAGGTCCATCGCGGCGACGCCGATCCGTCCGTGCGAACCCTCGGCCAGCGCCTGCAAGCGGCGCGCGAATGGGCTGTTGTCCACTGGTGCAGCCGGTTCGGAGAACGGCGTATTAACGAAAGGTCCGGCGTAAGCGGCAGACGTGGCCGGGTTGCTGCGGCCAAGCGGCAGGGGTTCAACCACAGCGTGATCGGATTCTGGTGCGTATGCGGACTGTGACCGGGCGAGATACTTCGGAACGGCGAGTGGTGTCGGCGCGGGTGCCCAGACGTTCTGCACCGACGGAGCAGCGGCCTGACGATGCGCCTGAACATGCGGGGCGGGCGGTTTCGCAGAGAAAGTGACATCGAAGCTATGATCGAAATCGTCGCTCTGCGCCGCTCCCGCCATCTGCCATGGCGCGACCAGCACCGCTCCACCCAGGAACAAGGCTGCTAATAGCTGTTTGATCATTCCTGTCCGCACAGTTCTTTATAACCCCAAGACCCTGCCTATTTGCTTAACGGCGGGGCGGTCTTTCGCAAGCGCGTGGCGATGAAGCGCGCCACAGTTGCGACGATGGCGGGAACCAAATGGATTCAAGACTCTGGCAGGCGAGTCTGACACGCCTGTTTAGCACGATAAAGGGCCGGAGGATCGCTCCTCCGGCCCGATATTTGTATGCCGTTGGACGTTGGTTGGTGTCGACTTAGAAGTCCATTCCACCCATGCCGCCCATGCCGCCGCCGGGCATTCCGCCCATGGCTGGCTTGTCGTCGGGCTTCTCGCTGATCGCCGCTTCGGTGGTGATCAACAGGCCAGCTACCGAGGCAGCGTCCTGCAGCGCGATGCGCACAACCTTGGTCGGGTCGACCACACCGGCCGCCTTCAGGTCTTCATAGGTGTCGGTCGCAGCGTTGAAGCCCATGGCTTCATTGCCTTCGCGCAGCAGATTACCCGAAATCACCGCGCCATCATGGCCGGCATTCTGGGCGATCTGGCGCACCGGGGCGAGGATCGCACGACGAACGATGTCGATGCCCTTGGTCTGGTCGTCGTTGGCTCCCTTGAAGCCTTCGAGCGCCTTTGTGGCATACAACAATGCCATGCCGCCACCGGGGACGATGCCTTCTTCGACCGCAGCGCGGGTGGCATGGAGGGCGTCATCGACGCGATCCTTGCGCTCCTTCACTTCGACTTCCGAAGCGCCGCCGACCTTGATCACGGCCACGCCGCCAGCCAGCTTGGCCAGGCGTTCCTGGAGCTTTTCGCGGTCGTAGTCGCTGGTCGTGGTTTCGATCTGCGAACGGATCTGCTCGACGCGAGCCTTGATGTCCGCAGCCTGACCATTGCCATCGACGATGGTGGTGTTGTCCTTGTCGATGGTGACCTTCTTGGCCTGGCCCAGCATCGCCAGCGTGACGTTCTCGAGCTTGATGCCGAGATCTTCGCTGATCATTTCGCCAGCGGTCAGCGTGGCGATATCGCCCAGCATGGCCTTGCGGCGATCACCGAAACCAGGAGCCTTGACAGCGGCGACCTTGAGCCCGCCACGCAGCTTGTTGACCACCAGCGTCGCCAGTGCTTCGCCTTCGATGTCCTCGGCGATGATCAGCAGCGGGTGACCCGACTGCACCACGGCCTCAAGCACCGGCAGCATCGCCTGCAGCGACGACAGCTTCTTCTCGTGGATCAGGATGTAGGGGTTTTCCAGCTCGACGGTCATCTTGTCGGGGTTGGTGACGAAGTAGGGCGACAGGTAACCACGGTCGAACTGCATGCCTTCAACGACATCGAGTTCGAATTCGAGGCCCTTGGCTTCTTCGACGGTGATCACGCCTTCCTTGCCGACCTTTTCCATCGCTTCGGCGATCTTCTGGCCGACTTCGATGTCGCCATTGGCCGAAATGATGCCGACCTGGGCGATTTCGGCAGTGCCGGCAACCGGAGTCGAACGCGCCTTGATGTTCTCGACGACCTTGGTCACGGCAAGATCGATGCCGCGCTTCAGATCCATCGGGTTCATACCAGCAGCAACCGCCGTCATGCCTTCGCGGACGATGGCCTGTGCCAGAATAGTGGCGGTGGTGGTGCCGTCACCGGCGATGTCGTTAGTCTTGGAGGCAACTTCGCGCAGCATCTGCGCGCCCATGTTCTCGAACTTGTCCTTGAGTTCGATTTCCTTGGCGACGGTGACGCCGTCCTTGGTGATGCGGGGAGCGCCGAAGCTCTTTTCGATCACGACGTTGCGGCCCTTGGGGCCCAAAGTCACCTTCACTGCGTCGGCGAGGATATCCACGCCGCGCAGAATGCGTTCGCGCGCGTCGCGCGAAAAACGTACGTCCTTGGCTGCCATGTTCGTTTCCTTGAATTAACTAATGGATGTTGGAGGCATTTGGTTCGGCAAAAGCCAAACCGGCGTTTCAGCCCAGCCAGACTGCTTTCAGCCGAGAATGCCCAGGATATCGGATTCCTTCATGATCAGCAGGTCTTCGCCGCCAACCTTGACTTCGGTGCCCGACCACTTGCCGAACAGCACGCGATCGCCGGACTTGACGTCCAGCGGTGTGACCTTGCCGTCATCGGCGCGGGTACCGGTACCGACCGAGACGATTTCACCCTCGGCGGGCTTTTCCTTGGCGCTATCGGGAATGATAATGCCGCCGGCGGTCTTTTCCTCGGCTTCGACCCGGCGAACCAGAACGCGGTCGTGCAGCGGACGAAAACTCATTGTGACTACCTCTCTGCAGATGGATATATGTAACTTGGCACTCTCGGGTTGAGAGTGCCAGCGGCGCGGATATGGTTCTGGCAGGGGCCATCGTCAAGGCGGCGACGGGATATTTTTTAGAGTCTTTGCGGTTTAGTCGGTACCAGCCCGCTCCCCCGCCCGGCCACCCATAGTTTACTATCGTAGGGGTGGCCGGGCGGGGGAGCGGGCCGGTACCGACTCGACGTAAGTCGCAAAGACGCTAACCTAAATTGCAACGAATATCGAATTTTTGCGCACCGGGGTGCCAGCCAGCTGCCGAACAATCCGCTCGCTATCCATCGGTGTCATCGCCTAACATGCGCCGCATCCGGCCGAACAAGCCACGGTCTTTCTGCGCCTTGCGCAGGATGGCATGAATGGCGGCTGGATCGACAGGCTTGGCGATGACATGACCCAGCCGCGCGACCTGCGGAGGCACCGACTCGGGCGAACCGGTGGCAAAAATGATGATCGGCGGAGTTGTACTGATCTGCTGAGCCAGCTCGGCCAGCGCCCAGCCGTCCTGGCGGTCGCCCAGATTGACATCCAGCGTCAGCACGTCAGGCCTGAATTCGGTCAACAACGCCATCGCATCGGCGGTGGAAGCACAGGTCTGGACCTCTTCCATCCCCAGGTCGGTCAGCGTGTCTGCCATGGCCATCGCCAGCAGCGCATCGTCTTCGACCACGAGGGCGCGCCCGGATATTTTGGGAAGTTTGGCCATGTAGCCCCTTGTTAAAGAAACGTTCGAAAACTGTGAGCTGCTTTGATGGACAAGCAAAGTCGGTGTCACAGGTGTTGCAGGATTGGCGCAGTCATGGCGATGCTCCGGATTGCTGACCTGTTCGCAGCACAAAAGGCGCGGGTTTGCGCAGCGGAACCTGGAAAACGCAGCGCAGTCCGTCGGGCCGGAATTCCAGCTTGACCGGCGAATCGAGTTCGCGCGCCAGGATCTTTTCGATCAATTCCCGGCCGAAACCGCGTTTTGACGGTTCGGCGACCACCGGCCCGCCGGTTTCCTGCCAATGGATTTCGACCACCTGGTCGCTCGATTTCTGCCAGTGCACCGCGATCCGGCCGTCCAGCACGCTTAACGCGCCATATTTCGCGGCATTGGTGGCCAGTTCATGCACGGCCAGCCCCAGGGTGAGCGAATCATTGGGGGCCAACTGGATTTCGGGGCCGTCCAGCCCGACATGATCGTCGTTGGCACCGATATAGGGGGCGAGTTCGGCGATGATGATCTGGCGCAGTTCGATGCTCGACCAGTCATTCGAGGTGAGCAGGTCGTGCGTCGCCGATAACGCGCGAATGCGGCCACTCAGGCTTTCGACATAGCTGTCGAGGTCGGTTTCGCGGCGGCGGGTCAGGGTGACGATCGACAGCACCGTCGCCAGCGTGTTCTTGACCCGGTGATTGAGTTCTCGAGTCAGCGAGTTGCGGATGCCCGCCTCGCTGGCTTTCCAGTCCAGCACCTGCCGGTCTTCATCGACCTTTTGATAGGTTATGCGGATCAGCAGCACCAACAGCAAGCCGACGATCAGTCCCGACAGGATGGTGATCTGCGACAATCGCGACAGTCCGACGTGAGGCCCGGCGCTGATCACCAACTGCCATGGCCGGTGGGCAACATCGACTTGTTCCACCAACCGGGTGCCGCCATCGATAGGGTCGCCCAACTGGGCCATCAGCCTGCCCGGTCCCAATTGACCGTCGTAAGCTTCAACGCGGATTTTATTATAACCGGCCAATGTGCTGGCCATGGCGAGCAAGGCGGGGGCGCGAAACCGCATAAAGACATAACCGCGCAATGGCCCGTGCAAGGCTGGGGACGGTTGCCGGGAAATGGCCCGGCCAAATACCGGCATATAGATCAGGAACCCGGCCTGGCTGGCGTTGCCCTGGCGCTGGATGAGGCGAACCGGACCCGACGCAACCGGGGCGGCGATGGCGGCAGCCTTGGCCATCGCCGCCCGCCGGACCGGCTCGGAATACATATCAAAGCCCACCGCCGCAGCATTGTCGGGAGTCAACGGGTTCAGGAAAACCACGGGGTAAGCGTCGTTTCGTGCCGGGCCCGGATGGGCGGCCGGGACACGCGGCGCCCAACCCACCCCCAGCGAGCCCTGGCGATAACGATCGAAATCCAACTGGCTTTGCATCTGCGCGAAATCCTGCGCAGTGACGGTGTCCTGCCGTTCCAGCAGCGCCGCGCTGGCACGCAGGTAAATCTCGTGTTCGGTATCGAGCTGGCGCAGCGTCGCAGCAATATTCGAGGCATTGCGTTCCAACGCGGCATGCCGGCGATGCATCTCGGCATTTTCGATACCGAACACGCCGAGCAGGCTGACCGCGCCGACCAGAAAGAGCACCGCAATTTGCAACCGGCGCGGGGAGCGCGCAAGCCAACCGCGATTATCGCCCTTTTTCTTCAGCGGTCGATCCATCTACGATCCATTAATTATTTGGCCATAAAAATATCGGTAACTACTTGCCAGTTGCTGTGAATTATTATCTTATAAATGGTTGTGCACAGTAGGCGACCGGTTAATTCATTCAGGCGATCCTGCGTGGCAGGCGTTTTTGGCGGAGTCCATTTGCCGTGGCTGTCCAATGCATGGAACGATCCGCCCCTAGGGTAGTTCCATTGCGTGTACGGTGATGACAATTGCGAAATCACCGATTTGGATGAACCGCGTAGCAACGCGTGTGGATACGAAAATGGCTGAGTTCAAGGACATCGGAATACAGGCGCGAGGCATGGCAAAGTCCATAACCGGCAGACCGGGCGAAAGCGCGGGCTGGGCACGGGGATTGCGGCAATTATACCACCGCATGGCCTATGAACCGGTACCCGCCGATCTCGCCGATCTGCTAGCCCGCCTCCAGCGTAGTGCGGCAAGCCGGGACGGCCCTGAATATTCCTCCTGATACCACATCCCGATACCCTGCCCCATGAAGGTCAGGGTCATCGAGATGTGGTATAATATCGCAATCGCCTTGCGCCGGGGCTGCGAGCAGGTCAAATCTGGTTGAGCCAAAGCGCGAGTCGTCTTGGCCAATTTGAAAGGACGGGTTCTGGGGGACGACGCGCACAAGGGCCAGGCACCGGCAGCGCGCCTTGGCAAAACCCGCCCTGACCGCCTGATTTCAACAGGCATCGTCTTGCTCGGGGTCGCCGTGGCCATGATGCTGCCGTTGCTGCTCAGCGCCGGCAAGGTATTCTTTGTGCCGCTGGCGCTGGCCGTGGTGCTGACGGTCACGCTGTCGCCGCTAGCCGACGCTCTGGCCCGGCTGGGCCTGTACAATACGCTGGCGTCGCTGGCGGCGATCTTCATCTTTCTCGGCGTCATGGCCCTGTGCGTGTTCGTGATCGTCCAGCCAGCGCTGGGGCTGGTCGCGGAAATGCCCCGCCTGCTGCTGACCATCAACAGCAACATCGCTAAATTGCAGCATGATTTCAGCGTCTATCTGCGGATCGGGCGGATCCTGTCGCGGATGACTGGCCCGGTCACGCCGCAAGTGGTGGTGGCAACTCCGTCGTTTCTCGAACAAGCCGCTTATGCCACGCCGCAGGTCATGTTCGAGACGCTGGTGACGCTGCTGACCACATTTTTGATGATCGAATCGCGGATCCGCATGCGCCGCCGCGTGTTGCTGCAACGCTCCGACCTGGATGCGTCGCTGCGCGCGGCACGGACCTTGCGCGATGTCCAGGCGCGGCTGAGCACCTGGCTGGGATCGGTCACGATCATCAACGCCATGCTTGGCGTGCTGGTGGGCCTGGTCGCCTGGGCTTGCGGGCTGCAATCGCCGGTGATGTGGGGCGGCCTGGCGGCGGTGCTCAATTACCTGCCTTATTTCGGCCCGGCGATCATGGCGGCGCTGATGGCTGCGGTCAGCCTGGGGACATCGCCCAATTTGCTGACGGGCGCCCTGGCCCCGGCTTTGTACCTGGCGATCCATGCGGTGGAAACAAACGTCGTGACGCCGTCATTGCTGGGGCGCCGGTTTGCGGTCAGCCCGGTGGCGATCCTGGTGTCGATCAGCTTTTTTACCTGGGTATGGGGGGCGATCGGCGCCGTCCTCGCCACTCCCCTGCTGATCATGATGCTGGCGCTGGGCGAGCATCTCGGTAGACCAAACCTGATCGGATTCCTGTTCGGCGAAGAACTGTTTCTGGGAAAGCCAGCCATCCCCGAGACCGAGAATAGCGCTGGCCCGGCGTCAGATCAGGATACCAACATCACAAAATCATAAATGATGCGTACAAAACGCCAGTAACAGGATGAGGGGAATCGGCACACCGATCAACCATAATAGGCCCGAACGCATCATTTCCTCCTGCTTGTTGGTTGTTCCGGTGTTGTGAATGCTTGTCGGGTTCAACGGTTCCATGACTGCTGCGCACCCGCCCCAACTGGCGCGCTCATGCGAGTTTTGCGGAACCCCCTGCGAAGCGAAGGGTTTAGGCAGTGTGGCCCCCGGCCCGATCATCGCCATCCCCGCTTATCGCTATCAGAGGACAGATCATGACCGAACAGGACAAAACTGCGCCCACCCAACCCAGGCAAAATCAGGGTGAAGGCAATTACGATGCGTCGCGGCGGTTCGATGCCGAGGAAAAGGCCTTTATCGACAAGAATCGCGCCGACCTGCCCAAGCTCGCCAAGGAAGCCGAAGCCGCGCTCGATGGACCCGAGGGCGAGGAACTGCGGGCCGCCGTCGCGAAAAGCAAGGCCCATGCCGAGGGAATGACCGAGAAAAAATGATCCTAAAACCAACGTGCCGTAAATTTGGTCCTCTTCAATCCTCCCCCTCTGGGGAGGTGGCAACCCGCAGGGCTGACGGAGGGGGCGGTCTCGTGGACCATCTTTGGCGAATGTTGCGCTCGGTTCACCCCCTCCGTCTCGCTTCGCGAGCCACCTCCCCCGAAGGGGAGGATCGTGTGGTGCAGATTAACGGATAAAGGCTAAGCAACCTGATATTTGGGAGGCACCGCTCGCGTTGCAGTATCCCGGTTATCCCGCTGCGGGAAAATCGGGATAGATGCCTTTCAGCACCTCGTGGAAATGGGCGTTGACCAATTTGCGGCAGGCGCAACTCGACTGGTCGAGCCGGGCGCGGTCGATGATTGTGATCCCACCGCGCCGGGTGACGATCGTGCGGTCCTGCTTCATCCGGCCGATCACCCGGCTGACATAGGTCCGTCCGACTCCCAGCAAGGTGCCAAGCTGGTCCTGGGTCAGCGCAATGTCGCTGCTGCCGGTCCGGTCCATCGCCGTACAGAACCAGTTTGCTGCCCGTTGCTCGATGGTATGCGTGGCGTTGCATGCGATCGATTGCAGCAATTGCGCCACCAGGCAGTCGGCATAGCGCGCGAACAGATTGCTCATATGCGCTGATTTTTCCTTGATCTCCTGAAGCACGATTGCCGAGATCCGATAAAATTCGCCGCCATGCGTCACCGATGTCCGGGCATAGGCGGGCAGGCTGCCGTGGCTGACAATGCCGCCGATCGCGCCCTCGCTGCCCACCATCGCTGCTTCGATCGCGGTGCCGTCGGGCATCAGCACGACATGCGAGGCCAGGGCGTGATGGCGCGGAAAATAGACATGGTCCACCTTGTCTCCCGGCTCATACAGCACGTGATCCTCGGCCAGCGCACATTCCTGGAGATAGGGCGCCAATTTATGGCGATCCGCCCTGGCCAGGGCGTTGAGCAGATTGCTGCCCTCGATGTCGTGTTCGGTCAATTTCGCACCTGTTGCCACAGTTACTACGATGTGTGTCATAGTGGGCATACCCGCCCAGCCAAATATGCAAATGTGCCCCGACGGATTTGGTTCCGGCTCGGTTGCGCCTGATGGGCACCCTTGCGGACGCCATTCATGGCCTGACCGCTGCGGAACGGCGCCGAACGACTGCAAAGGGGTGTTCGACGCGCGACCACCCAGCAAATTGCATCTGTTTTTGGCCATCGTATCTGTTTTTGGCCATCGCATCTGTTTTTGGAGTGATGAGGCTTGGTCGTTCGCGATTTCCGTTCGGCTTGGCACATCGCCACAGCCCCGCTGTATGGCGCAGTCGATGCGTTGTGCGGTGCTTTCGTCCTGCCAAACGCGATGCCATGCCGATCCGCATCATCGGCCGCATCCAGATGACCGCCGCCGACAGCGCACGCGCCGACAGCGAAAACGAATTCGTCATCGCCGAACTCAATCATCGTTTTCGCAACCTGCTCAACCTGGTCCGCAGCCTGATTTCGCAAAGCCAGACCAGTACGACCAGCGTTGCCGAGTTTGCCCGTGACATCGGCAACCGCATCGAATCGCTGGCCCGCGCGCATGATCAATTAACCACTGCCCATCATGCGCCAGTCTCGTTGCACCGACTGATCGCCGCCGAAGCGCGAGCCTATACCCAAGGCAATGGCCATCCGCCGATTATCCTGTCAGGCGAAAATGCCATGATTGCCCCGCGTGCCGTCACCACCTTGACGCTGGTGCTGCACGAATTGATGACCAATGCTCGTAAATATGGCTCGTTGTCCCTGCTGGACGGGGCCGCAGGCGGCCTGCTGGAGATCACTACCGCGCGCGAGCCGAACGGCGATCTCGTGTTGCATTGGCAGGAGAGCGGCGGTCCGCCGGTGGAAAAGCCGACGCGGCGCGGTTTCGGCACGACGATTCTGGAGCGCTCGATCCCGCATGACCTTGGCGGAACAGTATTAATCGAGTATACGGCATCAGGCGTAGCTGTGCGGATCGGTCTTCCGGCGCGGCATCTGGTGGATGACCGAGCGGGGAAATTAGTGTCGGATAGCGCCTCAGCAATAACCCCCCAGGGCACCGGAGCGGTTCCTGATGCGATCCCGGAGGCGGCGACCAACCCTGGCGTAACCAGCTTTGCCGCCGATATGCCCCAGATCAGCCCGGCCACACTGCGTCCGCGCTTTACTGCGTTGGTCGTCGAGGACAACATGCTGATCGCCATGGACGCGGAAGAGGCGCTGTATGAGTTTGGCGCTAGCGAGGTCAAGCTTTGCGCCAATGTAGCCGCCGCGTTAGCCAGCATCGCCAATAGCCGCGACGGGACCGCTTTCGATGTCGCGCTGCTCGACGTCAATCTGGGCGATGAAACCAGCGAAGCCATTGCCATGGCCCTGCGCGAAGCGGCTATTCCATTTGTCATTACCACCGGCTTCGGCGACTATGTCAGCGATATTTCCGCCTACGCGGGCGCGCCCGTGCTGACCAAGCCCTATGCCCCCGACGCCTTGTCACAGGCCCTCGCCCAGCTCATGGACTAGCGTGGGCTGGCTTTTGGCAGCCAGGAATTTCGCCCATGACGCAAGCTGTTGACGCGGAAACCGCACGCATCGCAGAAATGCGCGATTCCCTGGCATGGCGGCGCTGGGGACCGTATCTGAGCGAGCGGCAGTGGGGCACCGTGCGCGAGGATTACAGCGCCGACGGCGATGCCTGGAATTACCTGCCGCACGACCACGCCCGCAGCCGTGCCTATCGCTGGGGCGAGGATGGCATCGGCGGTTTCGCCGATGACCGGCTCCGCATATGCCTGAGCATCGCCTTGTGGAACGAGCGCGACGCCATCCTGAAGGAACGGCTCTACGGATTGACCAACGCCGAGGGCAATCATGGCGAAGACGTCAAGGAACTCTATTATTACGTCGATGCGGTGCCCAGCCACGCCTATATGAAGATGGTCTATAAATACCCGCAAGGCGCCTTTCCCTACGAACAATTGCGCGAAGCCAATGCCAGCCGCCGCCTCGACCAGGGCGAATATGAGCTGATCGACACCGGGATTTTTGCCAACGACCGCTATTTCGATGTCGAGATCGAATACGCCAAGGCCGATACCGACGACATCCTGCTGCGCATCGTCGCGCATAATCGCGGGCCGGACGCGGCGCCGCTGCATATCCTGCCGCAGATCTGGTTCCGCAATGGCTGGTCGTGGGCTGCCGGCAAGACCAAACCCGCGCTGGCTGCCGATCCGGCTGGCGGCATCGCGGTTTCGCATCCCGATTTCGACCCGCTGCACTGGCAATGTGCCGAGCAAGGCGGGGGCGAAGACGCTGCCGATCTGCTGTTCTGCGAAAACGAAACCAACACGAGGCGGCTGTTCGGAAGCGATGTCACCGGCTGGTTCAAGGACGGCATCAACGACGCGGTGACGGCGGGGCGGGGCGAGGCCGTAAACCCCGCGCATCACGGCACCAAGGCGGCGGCGCATGTCATCGTTTCCATTCCGCCCGGCGGCAGCCACGAGGTGCGCGTGCGACTGGCCCCGACCGCAGCAAAACGCGATTTCAGTGATTTCACCGCGATCTTCGCCCAGCGCCGCGCCGAGGCCGATGCCTTTTACGCTGCCCGCCAGGTCGGGATCGCTGACCCCGACGCGAGGCTGGTCCACCGCCAGGCGCTGGCCGGGATGATGTGGTGCAAGCAGTTCTATGGCTACGACGTGTGGCGCTGGCTGCAAGGCGATCCATTGCTGCCGCCGCCCCCGGCGGAGCGGCTGGGTGGCCGCAACCGCGACTGGCGCCATCTGGCGCTGGGCGATGTCGATGCCGGCAGCAGCGGCGATATCATGTCGATGCCCGATAGTTGGGAATATCCGTGGTTCGCCGCCTGGGATCTGGCGTTTCATGCGGTCACGCTGGCGCGCGTCGATCCCGACTTCGCCAAGCATCAATTGCTGCTGCTGACCCAGGCGCGGGCGCTCCACCCCAGCGGCCAGATGCCCGCCTATGAATGGAATTTCGACGATGTGAACCCCCCGGTCCACGCCTGGGCCGCGCTGCAGGTGTTTTTGCTGGACCGCGTTGCCACCGGCACCGGCGATTTCGCCTTTTTGAAGCGGATATTCCACAAGCTGCTGTTGAACTTCACCTGGTGGGTCAACCGCGAGGATGCCGATGGCAACAATATCTTCCAGGGAGGCTTTCTCGGACTCGACAATATCGGCATCTTCGACTTGCGCGTCCCGCTGCCCGACGGCGGTCATCTCGACCAGAGCGACGGCACCGCCTGGGCGGCGATGTACGCGCTGAACATGCTGGCGCTCGCGCTGGAATTGTCGGGCAACGACCCCGCCTACGAAGACATGGCGACCAAGTTCTTCGAACATTTCATCTTCATCGCCGAGGCGGTCAACACCCCCGAGGAAGCTGTGGGCGCGCGCGGGCTGTGGGATGAAGCCGACCAGTTTTATTACGACGTTTTTCGCGTCCCCGGCGCGCCACCGCAATTGATGCGCGTGCGATCGATGGTCGGACTGCTGCCGATGTTCGCCAGCCTCGTGCTGCCCGCAAATTTCGACGCGGCGCTGCCCAAGTTTCGCGCACGGCTGGCGTGGTTTGCCGAACATCGCCCCGATCTCGCCGCGCTGGTGTCCGACTGGCAGCAACCCGGCCCGCAAGGCACGCGCGCGCTCACCCTGTTGCGCAAACATCGCCTCAACGCGCTGCTGACGCGGATGCTCGATGAGACCGAGTTCCTGTCGCCACATGGCATCCGCTCGGTATCGAAATACCATGATGCCCACCCTTTCAGCTTTGCCGTCGATGGCCAGGTGCTGACGCTCAGCTATGAACCGGCGGAGGGGCGCACGCGCATTTATGGCGGCAATTCCAACTGGCGCGGGCCGGTGTGGATGCCGATGAATTACCTGATCGTCTCATCCCTGCGCATGCTCCACAAGTTTTATGGTGACAGCTTCCAGATGGCCTGTCCCACCGGGTCTGCCAACATGGCGACGCTGGACCAGATTGCCGATGAATTGTCGCGCCGCCTGCAAACCCTGTTCCTGCGCGACCAGTCGGGGATGCGCGCTTATTTGGGCAGCGACGAAATCCAGCAGCATAATCGCGATTTTTCGGAACTTCTGCTGTTCCACGAGTATTTCGACGGTGACACCGGCAAGGGGCTGGGCGCATCGCACCAGACCGGCTGGACTGGCCTGATCGCCTTGCTGATTGCCCAACGCGACAAGGAAATTACGCTATGACCGACACGCCTACTCCTGCCCTGGCCCCTGCCCTGGCCTCGTCGAACACCGCCGCCGCGCCGCTGCCAAAGCTGCCGCCGCTGCTGGTCGGCCAGACCGCCATCATCACCGGCGCCAATTCGGGGATCGGCGAAGCCGTGGCGCTGGCCATGGCGCAGGCCGGGGCCAATGTCGCGATCAATTACGTCAGCGGCGACGATGCCGCCAACGCGCTGGCCGACCGGCTGACCGGGCTTGGGGTCAAGGCCAAGGCGTATAAGGCCGATGTCGCCAGCGAAGACCAGGTGATCGCGATGTTCGCAGCGGTTATCGCCGATTTCGGCACGGTCGATATTCTGGTCGCCAACGCCGGGCTGCAACGCGACGCCGAGTTCACGGCGATGACACTGGCGCAGTGGAACACCGTGCTGGGGGTCAATTTGACCGGGCAATTCCTCTGCGCGCGTGAGGCGGTAAAGGAGTTCCTGAGGCGCGGCGTGGTGCCCGAACGATCCCGCGCGGCGGGCAAGATCATCTGCATGAGTTCGGTGCACCAGACCATACCGTGGGCGGGCCACGTCAATTACGCCACGTCGAAGGGCGGGGTGAAGCTGATGATGGAAAGCCTGGCCCAGGAACTGGCGCCCAAGCGCATCCGGGTGAACGCCATCGGCCCCGGCGCCATCCGCACGCCGATCAATACCCAGGCGTGGTCAACGCAGGAAGCCTACGACAAACTCATGACGCTGGTCCCCTATGGCCGCATCGGCGAGCCCGAGGATATCGGCCAGATCGCGGCATGGCTGGCGTCCGACCACGCCGATTACGTCGTCGGCGCAACCCTGTTCGTCGATGGCGGGATGACGCTGTATCCGGGCTTTGCGACTAACGGGTGAATGAACACCGACTTTGGTCGCCAACAAACCCGTCTACCCCGAGCTTGTCGAAGGGCTGCATTTCTTTCTTGAGGCCGGGCGAGGCGCAAGAAAGAAGGACAATGCTTCGACAAGCTCAGCACGGACGGGGTGTGGCTTGATCCAGAGCTGTCGATCACGCCGATCCGCGCCGCCTGGGCGCCTTCGTAAAGCTCCAACCCTCGGGCAATGGCCGGGCGACCAGTCCGCCGATGGAGGCTGGCTGGTGCGCCACCAAACTGTCGAACAGCCGTGCCAGCGCCTGCCCACGTGCGTCTTCGCCGTCCAGTTGGCGCACGATCCGCGCCAGCACGCGCAGGGCAATCGCGCGCGGCGCGCGGGGGCGATAGGTCAGGCCCAACCCCTGCTGTGTCACCGCTTCCTGCCATTCCCGCGCCGCAGCCCAGTCCAGTGCCGCGTCGGCATCGGCCAGATGCGCGGCGCTGGCGGCGATGGCGGGGATGTCCAGCCATGCCGCCGGGGCCAATGCCTGGCGCAGCCGCGCCCGGTCGAAGCGGTCATCGCCATTGCTGGGATCGTCGGCGGGGACCAGCCCCGCAGCTGTAACGACGCCATGTAATTCATCGCGCCGCCAGCCCAGCAGCGGGCGCAACAAAAGCTGGTCTGCGCCCGGCACCCGGCCCCGCTCACGCACGCCCGCAAGTCCCGCCACTCCGCTCGCCCGATTGAGGCGCATCAGCAGGGTTTCCGCCTGATCGTCAGCGTGATGCGCGGTGGCCAATGCATCCAGGCCGTTTTGCGTCATCCACTCGCTCAGCGCGGCATAACGCGCGTGGCGAGCCTCGGCCTGGACATTGCCGCTGGCGATATCCACGTGCAGGATCGCGTGCGGGACATCCAGCCGGGCGCAGACTCGCGCGACTTCTGCGGCTTCAGCGGCGCTGCCGGTGCGCAGGCCATGATCGACCGTGGCTGCCGCCACCCCATTTGGCCGCGCCGCATGCGCCAGCAGCAACAGCGCCAGGCTGTCGGGACCACCCGATACCGCGAGGCCCAGTCTGGTGTGAGACGCGCGCGTCGCCTCGGGCCAGATTCGGGCCAGATCGGCTGCCAGCCGCGCGGTCGGTTGAGCGTCCGGGCCGGAAATAGAGACGATGAAGCCAGCCCTACTCAATTACAGGTCAGGCCGCCGCGCGTTCTGGCGTAATCCGGACGCAGGCGGCCCCGCGCTTCGGCGGCATAAGTGGCGGCAAATTCGTTCAGCGCGATGCAGGCGCGGTTGTCATCGCCTTGTTGCCGCATCGCCGCGGCCAGATTGAGCAGGCTGTCGGCAGCGCGGGCGCCGTGCGGATCGCTCTTGTAATTCATCAGGAACCACGGCGCCGCGTCACGCGGTTTGCCGTCGTCGAGATAAGCCCGCCCCAGCAGATTGCGCGCATAGCTGATCTGCCCGTCCTTGGGGTATTTATCGATATAAAGCTTCAATTGCTGCGCGGCCTCCGGATAGAGCTTGGCGGTATAAAGCCTGAACCCATAGGAATAATCGTCCAGCCCGGCGTCCCCGGTCTGCGGCTTGATCACCGCCTTCACTGCAGCAATCCGTTCGGCAGAGGGATGCGCCGGGCCAGCCCGATGTTGGCCATCCGCAGATTCCGATGCCCCGCCGCTCATCGCCGACAGATTGCCGGCGGTG
>JALYHR010000021.1 GCA_030776465.1 Pseudomonadota bacterium | reverse complement strand
GCATGGTATCTGGTGATACATACCGAATCGTAGCAGGAGACGATTCGTGCCCGAAGCCATCGAGATTCAATTGAAGAAAGGCGTGCTGGGCTTTTGCGTCCTGGCGCTGCTGTCGCGAAGTAACAGCTATGCCTACGAAATCGCCAGCAAGCTGTCGCTCGCCGTCGATATGGGCGAAGGGACGATTTACCCCTTGATGCGCCGCATGCAGAGCGATGGCCTGGTTGCCACCTACCTGGAGGAATCGCCTTCTGGCCCGCCCCGCAAATATTATCGGCTGACCGACACCGGGCGTGCGGCGCTGGACCAGCAATTGGCCGAATGGCGCAGCTTTACCGCATCGGTGGAAGAACTGATCGCCGGAATCGAACTGGCAAACGGTGACGAACTGGCAAACGCAGCAGAAGCGAAAGGACAATCATGACCCGCGACGATTTTCTCAGGAAGCTGCGGCGCGGCCTGTCGGGGATGGACCCTGACGCGATCGAGGACAATGTGTCCGATTACGCAGCGCATTTCGACGCTGCCCGAGAAGACGGGCGCAGCGAAGTCGAAGTCGCCGAAGCATTGGGCGACCCATGGCGGATTGCGCGCGAGCTGAAGCTGGAGGCCGGGGTCCGCCGCTGGGAAGAGGGACGAAGCCCGTCGTCGGCGATGACTGCAGTGATCGGCGTACTCGGCCTGGGCGCGCTCGATATCCTGGTCCTGGCGCCAATCCTGTTGCCGATAATCGGGGTGATTTTCGGGCTCTATATGGCGCTGCTGTGCGTCTTCATTGCCGGGGCTGCGGCATTCATCGCCGGCCCGTTCAGCGGCTTTCCCGGCGGCATACTGGCGGCGGTTTTCGGCGGGCTGGGCATAATGGCGGCCGCCATTGCCGGCGGGGCGTTGCTGACGATCGTCACGACATTTCTGATCAACGCGCTCATCTGGTTCGGGCGGCTGCATGTCCGGGTGATAAAGCCCGCTATCGCTGCTGATGGACCTTTGCTTCAGGGAGAATCGCTGTGACCAGGAAACTGCTCGTGGTTGCCGCCAGCGGCCTGGTCCTGGCGATCCTGCTGCTCAGTGCCGCCTGGGTGGTCGGCGGCAGAAGCATGATGGCTACCTTTCACCACGGCGGCTGGCATTTCTCCGATGATGACGACGACCATGCTCCCACGGTGACACACACCATCGCCTTCGATCCGGGTGCCCCCCTGACCCTGGACGCCCCGGTCGAAGTGCATTTCGTCAGGGGCGACCGTGCCGCCATGACCGTCAGCGGCGCAGCTCCGCTGGTTTCGGCCATGCGCTGGCAGAACAACCGCTTGTCGATAAACGACGGACCGATGTTCTGGCACCACGCGCTGCACGTCGAGATCGTCGCGCCACGCTTGCCGCCGCTGACTTTGGCCGGGCCTGGCAATGTTTCGATCGAGAAACTCGATCAGGACGACCTCCAGCTCAATCTGCGCGGCGCCGGCAATGTCAATGCCAGCGGCAAGGTCCGGGCTGTGACGGTCAGCAACTCCGGCGCGGGCAATGTCGATCTCAGCGAACTCGACGCCACCGACGCGACGGTCACCGCTTCGGGTATCGGCAACGTCGATCTCGCCGCCAGCGGGAAGGTCACGGTCTTGCTGTCGGGCGTGGGCAATGTCTCGCTCCACCGCAAACCGGCAGAACTGACCTCGCGGATCAATGGTATCGGCTCGATCGACCAGGATTATTGAGCGCTTTGGCGGAGTGGCCAACGGCGGCGGTTGACTGGGCGGGTCGCGGCGCTAGCATTGGCGGCGATAAGGGGAGACGGGTCATGTTCAGTCACATTTTCGTTGGCACCAACGATATCGATAAGTCCAAGACCTTCTATGACGCATTGTTCGCGACGCTGGGTGCTAAACCAGGCTTCATCGACCCCAAGGGACGACTGTTCTATATGCACAACGGCGGCATGTTCATGGTGACCAAGCCAATCAACGGCCAGCCCGCCTGCCCGGCCAATGGTGGCACCATCGGTTTTACCATGTCGGGGCCGGAGCAGACCGATGCCTGGCACGCCGCCGGGGTAGCGGCGGGCGGCACGACCTGCGAAGACCCGCCGGGGGTGCGCAAGGGTGACTACGGCGATCTCTACCTCGCCTATCTGCGGGATCCCGATGGCAACAAGCTGTGCGGGCTGTATTCCAGGCCAAAAGGATAGCCATTTCCGTTTTGTTTTCCACCTGATTCAATCGCGGTGGACGCGCATCATGGGTGGACGTCACGCCCCGGCATAGGGCATGGGACTAGCCATGTGGCAACTTCACCAATTCCCGCTGTGCCCGTTCAGCCGCAAACTGCGCTTGCTGATGAGCGAAAAGGGCATTGCCTATGAGCTGTGGCGCGAGAATCCCTGGGAACATCGCGACGATTTCCTGGCGATGAACGCGGCGGGCTGCACGCCTGTGCTGCACAATCCTGAACGCGGGATCACGCTGTGCGACAGTCGGGCGATCTGCGAATATCTGGAGGAGACGCATGACAAGAACCCGATGATCAACGGGACTGCGGCTGGCCGTGCCGAAATCAGGCGGCTGGTGGCGCTGTTCGATGAAAATTTCTTCGACGACGTGACCGCGCCGCTGTTGAATGAGCGGATGAAGAAGCGGCTGATCCTGCGGCAGGCGCCCGATGGAAAAACCTTGCGCGATGCACTAAGATTGGCGCATGACCATTTGTATTATATCGATTATCTGATCGACCATCGCCCCTGGCTGGGGGGTGCGACGATGAGCCTGGCGGATCTGGCGGCGGCGGCGCAGATCTCGGTGGCCGACTATCTGGGGGGGCTCGACTGGAGCGGCCACGAGCAGGCGCGAAGCTGGTATTCGGTGTTCAAAAGCCGCCCCAGTTTTCGCCCCTTACTGGCCGAACGGATGGAAGTGATCCAGCCGCCAAGCCATTATGCGGATGTAAATGCGTGAATTTACAGAGGCTAAAATGCAGGTTTTGAACGCATTTTGAGCAGTTTTAGCGGATAACTTACGCGGCGCTGCGAGTACGCGCGCCAAAACGGCCGTGCTGGCGATAGCGGACCATCCAGCGGTCGAGAAAAAGCGACAATGGCCGCGGGCTGATGCCGAGTTCGGCCAAGCCGGGAAATTGGCCCGAGGCGAGATTGCCCGGTTGCAGCAATTTCCATTGCGCGGTGGTCAGCGGCGCCCACGGCAGCCAGCCGGTCAGCGTGGCGATCGCGGCAGAGAACGCATCGGGCAGCGGCATGAACAGACGCCTGCGGTTCTGGGCTTCGGCTATGCGCTGGTTTAGCTCGAACATGGTCACGATCTCGGGCCCGGCGATCTCGTATAGCTTGCCGCCGTGTGCGCCAACATCAGCCACTGCGTGGACCGCAGCCAGCGCGGCGTCATCGACGAACAAAGGTTGCAGTTTGGCGGTGGGGGCAAAAACGGGCAGCGCGGGCAAGGCTGCGATCAAGCCGCCGAACATATTGAGGAATTGATCGTCGGGGCCGAACAGGATCGACGGGCGCAGGATCGTCGCCTCGGGAAAGGCGGCGCGGACTGCGGCTTCGCCATCAGCCTTGCTGCGTGCGTAAGCGACGGACGATTCGGGGTCGGCGCCGATCGCCGAGACATGGACAAAGGCCCCTGCCCCGGCAGCCCTGGCGGCGGCGGCGATGCGCCCCGCGCCGCTGCCCTGCAACGCATCCAGGTCGCCTGCGAACGCGCCGACCAGGTTGATGACGGCATCGGCGCCCAGCATCGCGGCGGCGACATCGACAGGGCGCGTGACATTGCAGCGGACGAACTGGACCTGGCCGAGATTGCCCTGGGTCTTAAGGAAATAGGCGTGTTCGGGGTGGCGGCTGGCCATGCGCAGGCGGGCGCCGCGCGCCAGCAATTCCTGCGCCAGATGACCGCCCAGAAAGCCGGATCCGCCGATCAGCACCACCAGCCGGTCCTGTAACCTGTTGTCGATCCTGCTGCCCGCCATGGTGGGAACCCTTTGTTAGCGCAACGTCCGCGTGCCCTCCCATTGCACCGCGACGCGGCGCCGCGCAATCCTTGTTGGCGCAAGCGCAATGGTTCAAACTGCCGTGATGAAGCGTTGACAAGCCGTCACCGCCTGCCTATCGGCCCCCTCCTACCCGGTGCGAAGCGGCAAGCGACACATCCCGTGCCCAGATGGCGGAATTGGTAGACGCACCAGCTTCAGGTGCTGGCGCTCGCAAGGGCGTGGAGGTTCGAGTCCTCTTCTGGGCACCATTTTTCTGTAGCTGACCGGCGAGAGAAGGCGTTAAGACGGTCCGTGGGGGTTATCCGACGGATGGATATTGCGGCGTTTATTGGCAAGTGGCTGGGTGTGACCGGCGGCGCGGAGCGTGCGAATTACAGCCAGTTCATCAATGACTTTTGCGGCGCGATGGACTTGCCCGTTCCCGGCGTGGCCGAGGCGGGGGTGCTGGGCAATTACCAGTTCGAAGGTCCGGTGCCCGGCGGTGGGGCGGGCGGCAACACCGGGGCGATCGATCTTTACAAGCGCGGCTGCTTTATCCTTGAAGCAAAGCAATCGAAACTGAGCGCAGCGGACAAGCAGCACCCGCAGCTTTTCGACATGCCGGTGTCGGCGCCAGCTTCACCATCGGGTACGCGCTATGACCAGTTCATGCGCGACGCTTTGACCCAGGCCAAGCGCTATGCCGTGAACCTGCCAAGTGACCATCCGTGGCCATTGTTCCTGATCGTCTGCGACGTGGGCCGGGCGTTTGAGTTGTATTTCGATTGGTCCGGCAACGGGCGCGGCTATGGCCACTTTCCGGACCAGCATTCGTATCGGTTCGAGCTTCAACGATTTGCCGACGAGAAGGTGCGCGAAATTTTCCGCGCGGTCTGGACCAACCCCGCCAGCATCGATCCCCGCGCCAGATCGGCAGAGGTATCGCGCGGTATCGCCAAGCGGCTGGCGGACGTGTCGAAATGGCTGGAAGGCACGCAGAAAGCCAGAACCGCGCAGGCGACCGACAGCGAGCGCAGCCTTGCCATCGAAGACACCGCGCTGTTTCTGATGCGGATCATTTTCTGCATGTTTGCGGAAGATGTCGGTCTTTTGCCCAAGGATAGCTTTTCAGCCTTCCTGGAGCGCGCCGTCGCCAATGAGGCGGCATTTGAACCGGAGTTGCGGGCGTTGTGGAGCGCGATGGGCCGGGCCGATGGCGAACGCTACGCCTCTGCCATCGGTGGTGAGGTCCGCTATTTCAACGGCGGCCTGTTTGCTTCGGCCAAGACTTACAGCCTGTCAGTCGCCGATCGGGGCGAATTGCTGGAGGCAGCGAAAGCGGATTGGACCAAGGTGGAGCCAGCCATCTTCGGCACGCTGCTGGAGCAGGCGCTGACCCCGTCCGAGCGGGCCAAGCTGGGCGCGCATTACACGCCGCGCCCCTATGTCGAGCGGTTGGTGCAGACCACCATCATGGACGTGCTGGACGCGGAGTGGGAGGCCATCGTCCACCCAGCCGAGGGTGCAGCCATCAATTTAGCCGCCGTGCGGGGCTTCCACCAGCATATTGCCGGTCTGCGTATTCTGGACCCCGCGTGCGGCACCGGGAATTTCCTCTACGTCGCCATGGAAAACCTGATGCGGCTGGAGGGGGATGTGATCGAAACCATCCGCCAGTTAGGTGGCGAGGCACTGCCACAAGTTGGCCCGCAACAGTTCCTGGGGCTGGAATTGAACCCGCGCGCCGCCGTCATTGCCGAACTGGTGCTGTGGATTGGCTGGCTGCGCTGGCGCATGAAGAACGACCCGGAAGCCGCGCCCGATCCGGTGCTGAAGCAATTCGGCAATATCAATTTCGGCGGCCATGCGGGCTATGACGCGGTGTTGCGCCACAAGGCGACTGGCGAGGCGGACACCGAGAATCCGGTGATCCCCGATTGGCCAGAGGCGGATTTCATCATCGGCAATCCGCCGTTTATTGGCGGCAAAGACATTCGGAGGCAATTGGGTGGCGACTATGCCGAGGCACTGTGGCGAGCGAATCCGCGCGTGCCCAAGTCTGCCGATTTCGTCATGCAATGGTGGGATCGCGCAGCGCACACGTTGGCGGCGGAAGGCAGCCGTCTCGTTCGCTTCGGCTTCGTCACCACGAACAGCATAACCCAGACGTTCAGCCGCAAGGTGATCGAAGGCTATCTCTGCCAATCTCCCCCCTCCCCTTCAGGGGAGGGGGAGGGGGAGGGGGAGGGGGAGGGGGAGGGGGTGGGGTCTATCCCCATGCGCGGCGCCAAGAGGATAGACCCCACCCCAACCCCTCCCCTGAACGGGAGGGGCTTTTTGTCGCTGATCCTTGCCATACCCGATCATCCCTGGACAAAGGCTACCAAGGACAGTGCCGCCGTGCGCATCGCCATGACGGTGGCCGCGCGCGGCGAAGGCAACGGGCAGTTGGTGGAGATCACCCACGAGGAAGGATTGCAAACCGACGAGCCCAAGTTGGCGGAGCGCGCAATCGTCGGGCGGATCAATCCTGATTTATCGGTGGGGTCGAATATCACTGGCGTCCTTGCACTTCGCGCAAATGGAGGATTAGCCTCGCGGGGTATGATGCTTTTCGGTGCGGGTTTCATTGTGTCGCCTAGCGAGGCTGCGCACCTGGGCTTAGGCAAACGGCAAGGTCTTGAGCAGCATATCCGCCCTTACCTAAATGGGCGCGATCTACTTCAAAGATCTCGCGGAGCGATGGTGATTGATTTTTTTGGCCTGACAGAGGCCGAAACCCGCCATAAATTTCCTGAGGCCTATCAGCATATCTTACATAAGGTTAAACCCGAAAGAGATGCCAATCGTGACCGCGATTTGCGTGAACGATGGTGGCAGTTTGGTCGTCCAAGAACTGAAATTCGTCCTGCCTTGGATGGGCTAATCCGATACATCGCAACCGTAGAAACCTCCAAGCATCGCATATTTCACTTTCTCGATGCATCCATCCTACCCGACAATATGCTGGTAGTAATAGGCAGCGACGAAGCCTTCCTACATGGTGTGCTGTCATCCTCATTGCACGTTGCATGGTCACTTGGCATCGGCGGAACGCTTGAGGATCGGCCTCGCTACAATAAGTCGCAGGTTTTCGACCCCTTCCCCTTCCCCGATGCCACGCCAGCTCAGCGCGCCACCATCGCCGAACTTGCCGATGAACTGGACGCCACCCGCAAGGCGGTTTTGGCCGAAGTGCCCCGGCTCACCATGACCGAGATTTACAATCTGCGAGACCGCCAGCGCGCTGGCCAACTCAAGGACCAGATGGAAGTGGAACGCGCCAGCGCAGCCCGCGTCGGCATCGTCAACCGCCTGCACGAACAGATCGACGCCGAAGTGGCCGCTGCTTATGGCTGGGCGGATGACTGGAAGCGGGGCGATCTTTCCCCCGCCGAAATTGTCACTCGCCTTGTCGCCCTCAATGCCAGCCGCGCGGCTGAGGAAAAGTCCGGCACCGTCCGCTGGCTGCGCCCTGATTATCAAATACCCCGCTTCGGGGCTGCAAAGGCAAAGGTCTAATGATCGCAATAAAATCCGCCTAATCCTATGGGCCGTCGCGCGAAATGCCCTGGTGGCCGCAAAACCGGTTCCGGTTGCCCGATTCGTGCTAATTGGACACAGCATTCCGCGATAATCCGTTCAGCAGGAGAGAATTCGATGCGCAAACTTCCCATGGCGCTGATGGCGCTTTTGGCCAGCGCGACTGTGGCGGCAGTCCCTGCTGCTGCGGCCCCTGGCGATGTCACGATTATGGCGACGCTGACTGGCGCTGCGGAAACACCCGCCCCAGCGCCGACGGGACGGGCATGTTCATGGGCCGCATCAATGTCGCCGCCGGCCAGTTGTGCTATACGCTGACCAGCGAGAAGCTGCCCGAATTGACGATGGCGCATATCCATATCGGTGCTGCCGGGGTTGCCGGGCCGCCGGTGGTCGTGCTGGCGCCCAGCGTGCCGACCGAGACCTGCATGGCGGTCGACAAGGACGTGGCCATGAAAATCGTCGCCAGCCCCGGCGGCTATTACGTCAACATCCACAACGCCGCCTTTCCCAAGGGCGCGATCCGCGGGCAGTTGATGACGCAATAAGGCGGTCGTCGGCAACGCGGCGTTACAAGGGTAATGCTGCGGGGAACCTGTCCGTGGCCTGGGCTTGCTGGCGACCCTTTGCTGAAAAGCTGCGGAACGTCAGCGACCAGCGTGGGCGATCCATCGGCAGGATGCTGTGTTCCCACGCGCCTCGTACTTCGCCGGAAAGATGGTAGATCGCGCGCGGCTCCAGCGGCGCGGCGGCGCGAAGCCACCGGCCATTATGCGCCCTCCGGAAGCGCATCGTTGCCGGTGCGCCGAGCGAAATGCCGATGACATGGTCATAGATCGGGCGGTCCTTGTGCCAGCCGATCCCCGCGCCGGGATCGTAGCGGATCAACAAGGCCTGGACGAGTTCATCGGGTGCCAGCCCGGCAAAGCGCGCCGCCCGGTCACGATATGGGCATAGCCAGGCGGGTATCGCTGCGGCGCGGGTCAATGCGCCGGTTTGAAAATCATAGCTCCACCCGAAGCTATGCGTCAGCCGTTTGCCGGTCCATTGGTGAAACTGGAACGGGGTTAGCGTCTGGCCATCGATCGCGGCGATCAACGCCTGTTCTTGTGACGCGGTCACGAATTCACCGGCGGTCGTCAGCCCGGCGATCAGCGGGGTATCGAACAAATCGTGCATGATCTTGCTCTAGATGCTCGTTATCGCAATTGGCTGTCCTTGCTGCCGCGCCGGTTGATGCTCGAAAAACTGGGGCGCTTGTCGCGAACCGCCTGGCACGGCACACAGGTCCGCGCTCCCGGCAGGGCCTGACGCCGTGCCACCGGGATCGGCTGGCCGCAATCCTCGCAAAAGTCGCTGCCGTCGCCTGCCGGCATCCGCGATCGCGCAGCTTCCAGCATGTCCTTGATGCTGTCCTCGATCTGGTCCTGAACGGCGCCATCGGGCGCCCAGCCATTGGCCATGCGCGTTCCTTTCACTGCAATTGATGACTGCGGATTCAAGATAGGCACCGACACGCGAATTTCCAGCGGGAGGGGAGTTATCGCCAGCGCGCGCCACAGCCCATGGATTCCCCGGGAACTACCACCAATCCCGATGGTTAGGAGGCAGGATTGTCAAGAAAGGAATGGTCATGACTCAAGAACATTACACCGATGCCGTCGCGCTGCTCAAGGCCGATCACCGTAAGGTCGAAGGATTGTTCGATCAATTCGAAAAGAGCCGCAGCTCTGCAAAGAAGCAGGCAATCGCGCTGGAAATCTGCACCGAACTCAAGATCCACACGATGATCGAGGAGGAGATTTTTTATCCGTCGCTGCGCGGCAAGATCGAGGATGACACGTTGGATGAAGCGCAGGTCGAACATGACGGCGCCAAGGTGCTGATCAACGATATCGAAAGCGCCAGCCCGGACGCGCCATACTACGATGCCAAGGTCAAGGTGTTGTCCGAAGAGATCAAGCACCATGTCCATGAGGAAGAAATGCCTGGACAGGGCATGTTCGCCCAGTGCCGCAAGGCCGGTGTCGATCTGGTTGCCCTGGTAGAGCCGATGTTGCAACGCAAGCAGGAATTGCTGGCGCAGGCCAAGGCGTCAGGGCTGCCGGTGGCGCAACCGGCTGCGGTGAAGTTGGTGACTGCCTGATTTCCCAAGAGCTTCAAATCCCCGCATACCATTGATAACCGACGTTATCCTCCCAATAGCCGCCCTTGCCCGCGCCGATGCGGGCAAGGCTGTCGGTTAGCTCGACCCCCATCACATATTTGGCCTGCTTGTAGCCCAGCTGGCGTTCGACCCGCAGGCGCAGCGGCGCGCCGTGGCCGACGCTGAGCATCTGGTCGTTCATGCCCCAGGCCAGGATGGTCTGCGGGTGCAGGGCGTCGATCAAATCGATGCTTTCGTAATAGGGCTTGCCGTCGAAATCGTCGGCGCAGTGGAATATGACGTAGCGCGCGGTGGGCATCATCCCGGCGTGATCCAGCACCAGTTTCAGCGGCACCCCGGTCCATTTGCCGATCGCGCTCCAGCCCTCGACGCAATCGTGGCGGGTAATCTGGGTGCGCGCAGGCATCGCCCTGATCTGCGCCAAAGACAGCGCCAGCGGATTGCGCACCAGTCCGGTGACCGCCAGCCGCCAATGCGCGAAGCCCTCGGCGGCCTGCGCCTGATAGCTGCTGCTGTTCGGCAGGGTATTGCCATTGGTGCGGAACACCGGCGACATGTCATGCACGGAATATTCGGGGGCCAGCGCGGTGCGATCGATCACCAGCCGCTGGGCACGATGGGTCAGCCCCTCGCCCAGCCCCAGGACCCGCTTCACCGTGGGAGATTGGACGATACGATCGCAGCCGGACAGCAGCAGGCCGCCCGCGCCCACGCCCAGCGATCCGATCAAGCGGCGGCGGGACAGGATCGTCATTCCACCTTCTCCGTTTCTGGTTTTTCTGGGGGCAGGCGATACCAGCCGGTGATCATCGATCTGATCTCGTTGACTGGTCCCGCCAGCACCACCATCACCAGATGGACGACGATGAAGCCCAGCAGCAAAGCCGCACAGATGAAGTGAATCGAACGTGCCGACGGTCGCCCGCCGAACAATTCGAGCAGCCAGGGCCATGCCGCATCCATGCCCGGCGACATGGTCAGCCCGGTCAGCACTACCCCCGGCAACAGGACGAAGATCACGGCGGTATAGCTGAGCTTCTGGAGAATATTGTAACTCCGCGCTGCCTCGCCCGTGTGAAAGCGCAGCCGGGCATGGTCCTTGATGTCCTGCCAGATATGCGCGGGGCGCAATTCGGAAGGCGTCGGCGCCAGGTCGCGCTGGATGTGGCGGGTGGCAAATCCCCAGGCCCAGAACAGCAGCCCCGGCACCACCAGCAGCCACGCAAAGGCGAAGTGCCATTGCCGCGCATCGGCAAGGCTGTAGGTCGATGGGATCGTGACCAGCGGCGGGAAGGCACGGTCGGAACCCGGCGTCAGGCCCAGCACTCCCGTCGTCGGGACCGTCACCCGGCCCAGCCGCAGGAAACCGGCATTGGCGGTATGGCCGATCTCCAGCCATGGGGTTTCCAAATTCGCGCCGTACTGGCCCCAATAAAGCCGGGGATGGGCGTTGAAGATCATCGCCCCGCTCATCAGCATGACGAAAATCGTGAACGCATTCAGCCAATGCCAGATCCGCACCACCAACCGCTGCCGATAGACGAGATCGCCCCCCGTTGGCGACGACGGCCCGGGGCTGGGCGTGGGGAGTTCGGCCAAGGCAGCCTCCTGTGAGCTTGGATTGGATAAAAAATCGCTCGACCCGGCGACATGCTATCATTGTTCGGCAAGCTGGGGTGTATTTTTATACGGGCAGAGCGAAATCGCTCGCCGGGTGTAACTGATCATGCGCGCCCCTATCTAGAGCAACGCGCGCTAGATTTGAGCCACACCCCGTCCATGCTGAGCTTGTCGAAGCACTGCCCTTTTCTTCCTGCGGCTCGTCCGACGTCAAGAAAGAAAGCAGCCCTTCGACAAGCTCTGGGTAGACGGGTTTGGTTGGCAATTCCGTTTAACGGCAACGCGCTCTAACGGGATCGACGCGCAACATTTGAAAGCGACCAGATGACGGATAATACAGCGGACCGGCCCGACCTGCCCGATCATATCCAGGAAACCGTCCAGGCCCTGGCGGAATTTCACGCGGAGCATCACCGGCGCGCGCCCCCCATCCAGCGGGTCGTCCACCGCCTGGTCCGGCTGGTCAGCAGGCCGCGATTTGTGGCTATGGTGACGATATTCGTCGGCGGCTGGATCGCGTTGAACCTGGTACTCGGGCGGTTTGGCGCCGCCTTCGACGCGCCGCCGTTTCCGACCTTGCAGGGTATTGCGCAGTTGGCCGCGCTTTATATGACCGTGCTGATCCTGATCACGCAGCGGCACGAGGACGAATTGACCGAACGGCGCCAGCAACTGACGCTGGAACTGGTCATGCTGAGCGAGCAGAAAAATGCCAAGATTGTCGAACTGATCGAGGAAATGCGCCGTGACAACCCGATGATCAAGGATCGCGTCGATACTCAGGCGGAGGCACTGTCGGTCGCCGCCGATCCGCTAACGGTGCTGGATGCGATCAAGGAGAAACAGGGTGAAATGCTGGCGGCGGTCGATGCCGAGCATGCTGCGGGGTCGACCGGGCCAGACGCGGTTTGAGCCCCGCATAATAGCTTCGGGGTCCGCGTAGCCCCATTGTCGGAAATTGGGTTGGCGTGACCGGGTCCATCTGGAAGGTGGAACCTGAGCCGATTTCATGTATTTTGTCAGCGCTATGAGCAGGTTGCGCCGAATCCGGGAGTTGCAGATGCCATCAAGTCCGCCGCGAACCGCCTTTCTGCCATTGCTCGGCCCCGTATTACGGAGGATCGTGCAGAACGGTCGGCTGACGATTATCGACTGGCGTGGCGGCATGACCAGCTTTGGCGAGGCAGGTCGAACACAGGGCTCCACGATCCGTTTCCACAGCCGCTGGCTGCCTCTCCGGATCGCGATGAACCCCGGCCTGGCGGCGGGCGAGGCCTATATGCGCGGCGACCTGACCATCGAGGAAGGGGACTTGCGCGGCTTTCTGATGGTGGCCACCGACCAGCGCGAACAATTGCGTGAATCCGGCTTGGTAAAACTGCTGAGCGGGATCATGAAATGGCTGAAATGGGCGATCGGCGGTAACAATCGCCGACGCTCGGTTCGCAATGTCGCGCATCATTACGACCTCAGCAATGAGTTCTACCGGTTGTTCCTTGACCGCAACATGCATTATTCCTGCGCCTATTTCCCCACCGGCAATGAGACGCTGGAAGAAGCGCAGTCGGCCAAAGCCCGCCATATCGCCGCCAAGCTGTGCCTGGCACCGGGCAATCGTGTCCTCGATATCGGTTCGGGCTGGGGCAGCCTGGCGATGGAAATCGCCCAGCGCGTGCCGGTGCATGTGACGGGTGTGACCCTGTCGCGCGAGCAATTGCAGGGCGCGCGCAGCAGGGTCGATCAAGCCGGGCTGGCGGGTGCGATCGACTTCGCCTTTCAGGATTATCGCGACGTCGCCGGCACCTTCGACCGGATTGTTTCGGTGGGCATGCTCGAACATGTCGGATTCGCGCAATTCCAGGGCTATTTCGCCAAAGTCGCGCAATTGCTCGACCGCGATGGGGTGGCGCTGATCCATGCGATCGGTCGTTCGGACGACAAGGGCGGACCTGACCCGTGGACCCAGAAATACATCTTTCCCGGCGGCCATATTCCGTCGCTGTCCGAGGTCATTCCCGCGATCGAGCGCAGCGGGCTGGTCATCACCGACATCGAGATTCTGCGCCTGCACTATGCTGAAACGCTGCGGCACTGGTCGCTGCGGTTTGCCGAGCACCGTGACGCGGCCAGGGCGATGTATGACGAGACATTCTGCCGGATGTGGGAATTCTACCTTGCTGCGGCGGAAATGACGTTCCGCAATCGCCCGCTGATGGTGTTCCAGATCCAGTTGGCGCATCGCAAGACCGCCGTACCGCTGACCCGGGATTATATTGGGCTGTGCGAAAAACAGGCTGCGCAGACGGAGCCTGAGGCATGGGGAGAAGTTGCCTGAAGCCGGTGGATTACGGTTCGATCAAAGCGATCCCAGGATAAACCGGTCGGGACGACTTTCCCTGGCATCGTGCCGCAGCCAGAATTTTATTTCGCGTTGCGGAAAATCGATCGTGACGCGCGCAAACTGGCGCAGCGTATCCATCCCGAGCAGCATGGCCGGACGGCGGAGCAGCTTGAACTGCCTGAACGTGGCGACGTCGCCGAACACGATCGGGACATCGGCGATCGTCACCTGACCGATCAGCAGCTTGTCGATCACTCCGAAACTCACCGGAAGCTTTTGCCCGGTTACACTGACCAATGTTGTCGAACCCAGTGAGTGAACGGAGTTATGGGTCAGCCTATTCGCCAGCGCCGGGTTGCCGATGCTGCTTTCCGATCCGGTATCGAGGATGACCGCGGTGGAAATTCCGTCAATCTCGGCACTGGTGACGACCAGTTCGCCAAAGCGAGATCGGGCCTCGACGACAATCGCGCCCGGATCGTCATCGCCGTCACGCTTATGGCTTTTGCCGGATGAAGGCGAAATCGTCAGGGTGCTGGCATGGCGGAAATCGATCGACACCCGGCTGTTGCGCAGGATATCGAGGCCGAGCAAGCCGTCGCCGCCCAGATTCTTGCGCAGGAGAGCCGGCGAGTGGATGTCGCGCAAGGCCAGATTAGAGAATACCAGATCGGGGATGATCACCGAAGGCACGGTTTCGGTGCCGGCGATACTCAGGATCTGCAGCGCATCGCCTTTTTCCAGCCCCATGCTGTCGGCCACGTCGCTGGCAACGACCGTGCGAGTCGATGCGGTGTCGATCAGGAAATTCCAGCCCCTGCCGCCGATGGACACCGGAACCGCCAGGCGGTCGGCCTGATCGGCGGCGACCGCGACGGTTTGTTCCACCAGCTTTGGGATCGGCGAAATGACGGTCCCGATTGCCGACTCGGGAGCCGCAATAGGCGTACCAGGCTTGGGCTGGGCAGATATTGGCTGGGCCTGCGCTGCTGCGGCCAACCATGCCCAACAAATGAACGCCAGTCGCTTCATGAGCCTACAGCTCCTATCCCCGGTCGGCGGTTCTTCCTGTAGCCGATCCGTGTTCTTCCCAAGGTGTTGGTGCGAATTTTTAGGCTCGTTTGGCCGATGAGTCCAATCGATTCCAAGAGGCTGTCGCTGCCGCCTCAGGTCCGCAAACGCCAGCCGGTCTTGAAGATCCAGGCGATGATCGCCACGCACAGGACCATGAATGTGGCGATGATCGTCAGGCTGAGGCCGACACCGACATCCGAGTGGCCGTAGAACGACCAGCGAAAACCGTTCACCAGATAGACGATCGGGTTGAACATGGTGATCGTCTGCCAGGCCGGGGGCAGCATCGACACCGAATAAAAAGTGCCCCCCAGGAATGTCAGCGGGGTGATGATCATGATCGGCACGACTTGCAGTTTTTCGAAGCCGTCCGCCCACAGCCCGAGGATGAATCCCAAGAGGCTGAAACTGACCGAGATCAGCACCAGGAAGGCCGCCGCCCACAGTGGATGGACGATCCCGAACGGCACGAACAACCGCGCCGTGCCCAAAATAATCAGGCCCAGCAGCACCGATTTGCTCGTCGCTGCGCCGACATAGCCGATCAATGCCTCGATCGCCGAAACCGGTGCTGACAGCAGTTCATAAACCGTGCCGGTGAAACGCGGCAGGTAAATCCCGAAGGACGCATTGGCGGTGCTTTCGGTCAACAACGCCAGCATGATCAGGCCGGGCACGATGAAGGCGCCATAGCTGACCCCGCCGATGGTGTGCATTCGCGAGCCGATGGCTGAGCCGAAGACGATAAAATAGAGCGAGGTCGAGACTACCGGCGATGCCAGGCTCTGGAACAGCGTGCGCAATGTCCGGCCCAGTTCGAAGGTGTAAATGGCGCGCATCGCGTGAAAATTCATGGGCGTTTTTCCACCAGTTCGACAAAAATATCTTCCAGGGTCGAGCGCGTGGTGTTGACCGAGATGAAATCGATGCCCGCCGCAGTCAGCCGCTTGACCAGGGCGGCGGCAGCGTGGCCCCCATCCTCGGCGCCCGCGACCGTCAACACCAGAGAGGCCCCGTCACCGCCCAGCGCCAGATGTTCGTCGGCCAGCGCCGGGGGCAGGCTGGCCAGTGGCGCCGCCAGCCCGACCGTCACCCGGGTGCGCCCCAGTTTCGCCATCAGCGCGTGCTTTTCCTCGATCAGGATGATCCGACCGCCATCGATCACGCCGATGCGGTCGGCCATTTCCTCCGCTTCCTCAATGTAATGGGTGGTCAGGATGATGGTCACGCCCTGCTCGCGCAGTTTGCGCACCATGTCCCACATATCGCGGCGCAATTCGACATCGACACCGGCTGTCGGCTCATCCAGGAACAGGATCGTCGGCTCATGCGACAACGCCTTGGCGATGAGCACGCGGCGCTTCATCCCGCCCGACAGCGCCCCGATCTTGCTGTGGCGCTTGTCCCACAGCGACAGCGCGCGCAGCACCCATTCTATATGGGCGTGATCGCGCGGCTTGCCAAATAGCCCCCGGCTATAGTTCACCGAATGCCACACCGTCTCGAACATGTCGGTGGACAATTCCTGCGGCACCAGGCCGATTTTTGCGCGGGCGGCGCGGTAGTCGCGGGCGATATCGTGGCCGTCGGCGATGACCGTGCCGCCGCTGGGTCGGACCAGCCCGCAGACGACGCCGATCAGGGTGGTCTTGCCCGCGCCATTGGGGCCGAGCAGCGCGAAAATTTCACCGCGCCGGATGGTAAGATCGACTGACCGGAGCGCACGGTGGCCGCCCTGGTAGGTTTTTTCGAGGCCGGTGATCGAGACGATGGCATCGCGTGTGGAGGTCATCGGCTCAGATGGGGATCACAGGGCGATTTGGCCAGAGCAGAGTTCATTGGTGACACTCGACATTGACGCTCTGCTGAGGAATAGCGCGGGCATGACCCGCTTCGACTTACCCGGTTTCGACCTTTCCGCCTTTGTCTCCGCGACGCTGGACGAAGACCTTGGCGTGGGCTGGCCGGGCGGCGGGCACGATGTCACCGCGCAAAGCGTGATCCCCGCCGACGCGCGTTTCGCCGGGGTCATGGCGAGCCGGGATGCCATCACCGTTGCCGGGCTGCCCGTTGCCGCCGCCTTCTTTCGCCACCTCGATCCGTGGGTCGAGATCGAAATGCTCGCAGCGGATGGCGATAGCATCGCCGCCGGGGGAGTGCTGATGCGACTGTTGGGGCATGCCCGCGCGTTGCTCACCGCCGAACGCAGCGCGCTCAACACCGTGCAGCATTTGTCCGGCATCGCCACGCTGGCCCGCGCTTATGTCGATGCCATGGGCGATTCCCGGGCGGTGTTGCTCGATACCCGCAAGACCATCCCCGGCCTGCGTATCATCGAAAAATACGCGACACGCATGGGTGGCGCGCAGAATCACCGCATGGGGCTGTGGGATGCCGCGATGATAAAGGATAACCACGTCGCCGTCGCGGGCGGCGTCGGTGAGGCGGTGCGGCGGGCAAAGGCTGCCGGGATCGCGCGGATCATCTGCGAGATCGACCGGCTGGACCAGATCGAACCCGCCGTGACGGCGGGCGCCAATCATCTGTTGCTCGATAACATGGACCCGGCGCTGTTGCAGCAGGCGGTGGCGCTGGTCGCGGGGCGCTGCGTGACCGAGGCATCGGGCGGGGTGCGGCTGGATACCATCGCCGCCATCGCCGCCAGCGGGGTGGATTATGTCTCGGCCGGACGCCTGACGCAAAGCGCCCCGGCCGCCGATATCGGGCTGGATTTTACGGTGCTCTGATCTTGACCCCTCCCTTCAGGGAGGGGGGAAGATTAGCGCCGCGCTTCGAAAAATCGGCGTAACTGCGCGGTGGCTTGGTCTTCGCCGATGCCGGGATAGACCTGCGGTCGGTGCAGGCAGCCGGGTTGCGCAAATATCCGCGCGCCATGTTCTACCGCGCCGCCTTTGGCATCCCCCGCGCCGTAATACAGCCGCGCTATCCGGGCATGGACGATCGCGCCTGCGCACATCGCGCAAGGCTCCAGCGTCACCCATAACTCGCAGCCGTCAAGCCGTTCCGATCCCAGCGCGGCGGCGGCAGCGCGAATCGCCAGCAGCTCGGCATGCGCCGTCGGATCGCATTGCGCGCGGGGGGCATTATGGGCGGCGGCAATCACTTTCCCGTCCTTGATGACCACCGCGCCCACGGGGACTTCGTCCTGCGCCGCACCTTGTGCAGCCTGCGCCAACGCCAGCGCCATCGCATCGGGAAGCGGCCATTTTGTCATCCCCGCGCGCTAGCCCTCCTGACACAGCGGCGCAACTTGACCTTGAGGGGCCATAACGCTAAGGGGCCGCCTTCCCCGGAAACGGTCACGATATTCAGCGAGAATCCCCATGTCCCGTATTTGCGAACTGACCGGTAAAGGTCGCCAGGTCGGCAACAACGTCAGCCACGCCAATAACAAGACCAAGCGCCTGTTCCTGCCCAATCTGCAGAACGTCACGCTGATGTCCGAAGCGCTGGACCGCAGCATCCGCTTTCGCGTGTCCACCAACGGCCTGCGCTCGGTCGAACACGTCGGCGGCCTCGACAACTGGCTGCTGAAATCAGCCGACACCAAGCTCAGCCCGCGCGCTTTGAAAGTGAAGCGCGAACTGGCGAAGAAGCAGGCTGCGGCCTGAACTTAGGCAGGGTACTCCACTAACTCCCCTCCCCTTCAGGGGAGGGGCTTGGGGGTGGGGTCTATCGCCAGGCGGGGGCGTTGCGTAATACGGCCAAACCCCACCCCTAACCCCTCCCGCAAGCGGGAGGGGGATAAGAAGAACGCGGCGTCCTCTGCAATTCTAAACCATAGCCCCCGCGAACAGCATCGGGTCGAGCCGCGCTTCGTGCCATTTCATGCTCCAGTGGAGATGCGGCCCGGTGGCGCGTCCGGTCATGCCGATGCGGGCGATGGTTTGGCCCTGGCGGACGTGATCGCCCAGGGCGACCAGCAATTGCGAGCAATGGAGAAAGGCGCTGTTGAGCCCCATGCCGTGATCGACCATCAGCAAATGGCCTTCCAGCGTGAACGGCATTTCGGCGGCCAGGATCACCGCGCCGTCGGCGGGTGCGACAATCGGCGAGCCTGCGCCGCCCGCGATATCGACGCCTGAATGATAGGCGGCCGGGGTGCCGTTATAGATGCGTTGGGCACCGAAACGGCCCGAGATGCGGCCATGCGCAGGCCAGATGAAGCTTTGCCGCCAACCCTCGCTGTGCGAATCCCTGGCGCGTGCGGCTTCGATCTGGGCGACTTCGGTGGCGCGGCGGCGCAGAAATTCGGGGTCGGGCGGAGTGCCGGGCGGCGGCCCCAACGGAATGTGTTCGATTTCCCATTGGCGCGGTGTCACGACCAGTTCGCGCGAGCGCAAGCGGCCATCGGTCTGGCTGGCGACCAGCACGGCGCGCGCGCCTGCATCGCGATCGAAGGCGATCAGGAAATTGCCGTCGGGCGCGAAACCAACCGGCTTGCCGTCAAGCGTCAGCGCGCGGGTACCGGGCGGCACACGGCCACGCAGCCAGCCGCCCTGGGTTAGCGGGCCGGTGATCGCGAAATCGTCGTCGTTGGTGGCGGCAGTGGCGGCAGCGGCGAAAGCGCCGGGTAGCAGGCCCGCCAGCAATCCAAGCTGGCACACCTGCCGACGTTTCAGGCGAGCTGTGGTCAAGCCTTGCCCATCAACCGCCGCGTGGCGATCTCGGGGCTGGCATAGGCCTCCTGCAAAGACGCGCTCCAATAGCGCAAGGCGTCGAGCGGGATGCGCTCGCCGCTGACGGCGCATAACACGAAGGCGCCGGGCCTGACGACGCGGAAACCATTGGCTTCGAAATGGAGGACGGCGGGGTTGTCGGCGGACATCAGCATGGCATCATTCTAACCGCTGGCGTCGCTCAAAGCAATTTCCCTTGTTCGGGGCCATCTGTTTTGCGTGCGGGTACGCGGGGGGAAACCGGACTGGCGACAGGCATCGCCGCCAACACGCCATCGCGGAAATGCAGCGACAGCGCGGGCACGCCCATCGCCTGAGTGCGGGTCATCAGCGTGTGGCCGTCGGGCCCGGTGACGCGGACGAAGCCCTTGTCGAGAATATTGTCGGGATTGAGCGATTGCATCAGCCGACGCAGCGTCTCCAGCCGATCGGCTTGCGCGGTGATGCGCGCGATCAGCAACGCCGGGCTCAGCCGAACCGCAGTCAGCCGGTCACTCGCGCGCGCCAGACGCGCCGCCAGCAGCGGCACCGACAAGCGCCCGGCGGCGCGTTGCAGGCTGGTCCGCGATACCACGATGCGTTCGCCCAATCCGCGCCGCGCCCGTTCGCCCAGATCGTCGAGTCGTTGCATGGGGGCTGCCAGCAGCGCCTCCGGGCGGGGCAGCCTGCGCGCGCGCGCTTCCAGCCGTTCGCGCCCCAGCGTCACCGGGCGCATGATCGCGCGCCGTTTGCGCAAGCCCAGTTCGGCCAGTTGCGCCAGTAATTCCTGCCGCACCGGCACCGCCATTTCAGCAGCGGCGGTCGGCGTGGGGGCGCGGCGATCGGCGGCAAAATCGGCTAGCGTGGTATCGGTTTCGTGCCCGACCGCGCTGATCACCGGGATCGTGCAAGCGGCGATGGCGCGCACCACCACTTCCTCGTTGAAGCACCACAAATCCTCGATCGAGCCGCCGCCGCGCGCGACGATAACGACGTCGGGACGGGCAATGTGACCGCCCGCTGGCCCCCCGCCGCCCGCTGGCAACCCTGAGAACCCGCGCACCGCCGCTGCGATCTGTTCCGCTGCGCCTTGCCCCTGCACCGCTACCGGCCAGACCACGACATGACACGGGAACCGGTCCGCCAGCCGGTGCAGGATGTCGCGGATCACCGCCCCGGTGGGCGAAGTCACGACCCCGATGACGCGCGGCAGGAACGGGATCTGGCGTTTGGCCGCAGCATCGAACAAGCCTTCGGCAGCGAGCCGCTCGCGCGTTTTGGCCAGCAGCGCCAGCAGCGCCCCCTCGCCCGCGATCTCCATCCGCTCGATCACGATCTGGTAATTCGAACGGCCCGGATAGGTGGTCAATTTGCCGGTGGCGATGACTTCAATGCCATCCTCGGGCCGGAACCCCAGCCGCTCCACCTGGCCCTTCCACATGATCCCGTCGATCCGCGCGCCATCATCCTTGAGGCTACAGTAGAAATGTCCCGATGCCGCGCGTTTCACCCCCGACAATTCGCCGCGCAGCCGCACGAAGCCGAACTGATCCTCGACGACACGCTTCAACGCTCGCGAAATCTCGGTGATGGTCAGCGGCTCGGCGTTGTCGCCGGGCGCTGCCTTCGCTACGAGCCCCGCAGCGTCGCTATCGGAAGAAGGAACGGCCATGAACATCCTGTTGCTGGGCAGCGGCGGACGCGAACATGCGCTGGCCTGGCGGTTGGCGCAATCCTCGTTGTTGGTGGAAGGCGGGGGTACGCTTTTTGCCGCGCCGGGCAATCCCGGAATTGCGGCGTACGCGCGGCTGGTGGCGCTGGATGCGGCCGATCACGCTGCTGTGCTGAGTTTTTGCGCGGCCAACCGCATCGGGCTGGTGGTCATCGGCCCTGAGGCGCCGCTGGTCGATGGCCTGGCCGACAGCTTGCGCGGCGCAGGCGTGCCCACCTTCGGCCCCAGCCGCGCCGCCGCCCAATTGGAAGGCAGCAAGGGGTTTACCAAGGATTTATGCGCGCGCGCAGGCATCCCGACCGGCGCCTATGTGCGGTCTCGCGCGCTGGCCGAAGCGCTGGCGGCGCTGGATGGCTTCACCATCCCGGTGGTGATCAAAGCCGACGGGCTGGCGGCGGGCAAGGGCGTGACCGTCGCCGAAACCCGCGCCGATGCCGAAGCCGCGCTGGCCGAAATCTTTTCCGGGCGCTTTGGCGAGGCTGGCGCAGAGGCGGTCATCGAAGAGTTCCTGGAGGGCGAGGAAGCCAGCTTTTTCGCGATGACCGATGGCGCCACCATCGTGCCCTTCGGCTCCGCGCAGGATCACAAGCGCGTTGGCGACGGCGATACCGGGCCAAATACCGGCGGCATGGGCGCCTATAGCCCGGCGCGCGTGCTGACCCCGGCAATCGAGGCCGAAGCGATCACCCGCATCATCGCGCCCACGGTCAAGGCGATGGCCGACGCCGGGATGCCGTATTCGGGGGTGTTGTATGCCGGGCTGATGCTGACCCGCAGCGGGCCGCAATTGATCGAATACAACTGCCGTTTCGGCGACCCCGAATGCCAGGTGCTGATGATGCGGCTGGACAGCGATCTGGGCGAAATCCTGCTCGCCTGCGCGCAAGATCGACTGGCCGCGATTCCGTCGCCGCGATTTTCCGGCGATTCGGCGCTGACCGTGGTGATGGCGGCCAAGGGCTATCCGGGCACCCCGCAAAAGGGTGGCGTGATTGCCGGACTCGACGATGCCGAGGCAACCGGGGCGATGGTCTTTCACGCTGGCACGGCGCGGGACGGCGATGGCGGGCTGGTGGCCAACGGCGGGCGGGTGCTGAACGTGACCGCGCGGGGGCACAGCACCGCCGAAGCGCAGGCCCGCGCCTATGCGGCGGTGGACGCGGTCGATTTTCCCGATGGGTTTTTCCGGCGCGACATTGGCTGGCGGGAAGTCGAACGGGAAGAGGCCCCCCAAAGAAACGCTTAGCCTCGGCAAAGGCTTTCTGGCTGGAATTCTGCGGCGCAAAGGCCCATTTGCCGAACATGGCCGAAAACTCGCCCTCGTCTGAAACATCGCCTGTGGGCAAAGTGTGGCTGGTCGGCGCGGGGCCGGGTGACCCGGACTTGCTGACCCTGCGCGCGGCGCGGCTGATTACGCGGGCGCAGGTGATCGTGCATGATGGGCTGGTCGATCCACGCATCATGGCGATGGCGCCAGCCGGTGCGCGGCTGGTTTGCGTCGCCAAAAGCCGGTCGCGGCACACGCTGCCGCAGGATCAGATCAATGCGCTGCTGGTGGCCGAGGCCCTGGCTGGCCGACAAGTGATCCGGCTGAAGGGCGGCGATCCGTTTATTTTCGGGCGCGGCGGCGAAGAACTGGACGCTTGCCGCAGGGCCGGAATTGCGGTGGAAGTGGTGCCCGGCATCAGCGCCGCGCTGGGTGCGGCGGCGGCGGCGCAATTGCCGCTGACTCATCGTGAAGCCGCCAGCGTGGTCAGTTTCGTCGCGGGCCAATGCAAGGGGCTGAGCGAACAGAACTGGGCGGGGCTGGCGGGGATTGGCCGCACGCTGGTGATCTATATGGGCGTCACCAATGCCGATGCGATTGCCGAAAAGCTGATCGCCGACGGCTTGGCCCCGGATACGCCGATTGCGGTGGTGGAAAACGCCGCGCGGCCCGAGATGCGCGTGCTGCGCAGCGATCTGGTGGGGCTGTCGCGGCTGATCGCCGATCAGGGGGTGCAAGCACCGGCGATTATCGTTATCGGCGCGGTCGCCGCCTGCGCGGAAGACCATCTGCGCGAGTGGGCGCTGGAGATCGTACAGTGAAGATTCTAACCGGAAATGACCTTAAAACCGGTGCCGTCACCTGGTGGACCGGCAGCGAATGGTCGTTGCATGTCGCCGATGCCGCCGATGTCGGCGATCAGGGCGAAGTGATCGCGGCGGCCGAAAACGCTGCGCGCCGCGTGGTGTCGCCTTATGTTATCGCCGCTGAAAAAACTCCGGATGGGGTGCGCCCGGCGCATATCAAAGACCGGATCCGCGCGCTGGGTCCGACCGTGCGCCTCGACCTTTCCCTCAAGCCTGCTGACGCCGACGCCGGCAACTGGGTGATCTGATGTATAAATATGACAATTACGACCAGGTCATGGTCGATACCCGCGTCGCCGAATTCCGCGACCAGACTCAGCGGCGCCTGGACGGCAAGCTGACCGAGGAGCAATTCCGCCCGCTGCGGCTGATGAATGGGCTGTATCTGCAACTGCACGCCTATATGCTGCGGGTCGCGGTGCCGTATGGCACGCTGAACTCGGCGCAGATGCGCGCGCTGGGCGATATCGCCGACAAATACGACCGGGGTTATGGCCATTTCACTACCCGCCAGAACATCCAGTACAACTGGATCAAGCTGGAGGATGCGCCCGACATCCTCGCCGATCTGGCCAATGTGGAAATGCACGCGATCCAGACCAGCGGCAATTGCATCCGCAACATCAGCAGCGACCAATATGCCGGGGCCGCCGCCGATGAACTGGTCGATCCGCGCCCCTATGCCGAATTGCTGCGCCAATGGTCGAGCTTTCACCCCGAGTTCACGACCCTGCCGCGCAAGTTCAAGATCTGCGTGATCGCGGCGGATGTCGACCGCGCCGCCATGCGGCTGCACGACATCGGCATCCAGATCGTGCGCAACGATGCGGGCGAGCTGGGCTGTGCGTTCTATGTCGGCGGCGGCATGGGCCGCACCCCGATGATCGCGCCGCTGATCAATCCATTCGTGCCGCTGGACGATCTGGTCACTTATTCGGAGGCCTGCCTGCGCGTCTACAACCGCTATGGCCGCCGCGACAACAAGTACAAGGCGCGCATCAAGATCCTGGTCCATGAGCTGGGCAAGGACGAATACACGCGCCAGGTTGAAGCGGAATTCGCCCATCTGAAAACGCAGGGGATCGAGCCGCCGCTGGCCGAGTTGGAGCGGATCAAGGGCTATTTTGCCGATCCCGCGTTCGAGGCCGCAGGCAGCGCGCCTGACCGCAGCGACCCCGATTTCGCGCTTTGGCTCGATCGCAACGTCGCCGCGCACAAGGCCCCCGGCTATGCCATCGCCACGATCAGCCTGAAACCGGTTGGCGGCATCCCCGGCGATGCCAGCGCCGACCAGATCCGGCTGATGGCTGATCTCGCCCTGGCCTACAGCTTTGACGAGTTGCGGGTGACGCATGCGCAGAACATCGTCCTGCCGCATGTCCGGCAGGCCGATCTTTACACGCTGTGGCAAAAGCTGGACGCGGCAGGGCTTGGCACCGCCAATCTCGACAGCATCGGCGACATCATCGCCTGTCCGGGGCTGGATTATTGCAGCCTGGCCAATGCCCGCTCGATCCCGCTGGCGCAAAAAATTTCGGAGCGCTTTGCCGCCAAGGCGGAGGCCATCGGCGAGTTGAAGCTGAAGATTTCGGGCTGCATCAACGCCTGCGGGCATCACCATGCCGGCCACATCGGCATCCTGGGCGTCGACCGTCGCGGCGTCGAGAATTACCAATTGTTGCTGGGCGGCAGCGAAGGCGCGGATACCTCGCTGGGCCAGATCACCGGGCCCGGATTTGACGAAGACGGCATCGTCGGCGCAGTCGAGACGGCCACCGAGGTCTATCTGGCGAACAAGCAGGGGGCCGAGCGTTTTCTCGATACCTATCGCCGCATCGGCATGACCCCATTCAAGGAAGCATTGTATGGTTGAGGCGCAATTGCGGTTTCGCAGCGATGAACCGGTGTCGGACCCGGCGGTAACTGTTGATGCCTTTGCCGCGCAGACCAATGCCGCCGCCGTCCGCATCGAACCGGGCGACGATGCGCGTGATTTGCTGGGGGTGCTGGACCGGCTGAAGCTGGTCGAGGTCAACTTCCCCAGTTTTGGCGATGGGCGCGGCTATTCCTCGGCGCGGATACTGCGCGAATCGGGCTATACCGGCGAATTGCGCGCGGTCGGTGATGTGGCAGTGGACCAATTGGCGGCACTGCTGCGCTGCGGTTTCGACAGCTTTGCGCCCGAAGTGCCGATGGATGAGGCCGACACGCAGGCGGCGCTGAACCGCTGGCCAGAGGTCTATCAGGCAACCACCGTCAGTCGCACGCCGATCTGGGCGCTGCGGCACAAGGTCGCGCCATGAATCAAATCTCGCCGATCGCCGCACGGGCGCTGGATATCATCGATACCGGCCCGCGCTTTGACGAGGCCGACGTGGTACGGCTGAACCAGCTGTATCGCGGCACCGACACGCGCGAACTGCTGACGGGCGTATTGCGGGACCGCGTTGCCGGCGACGTCGCGGTGGTTTCCAGTTTCGGGGCGGAAAGCGCGGTGCTGTTGCACCTGATTGCTGGCGTCGATCCCGCGACTCCGGTGCTGTTCCTGGAAACCGGCAAGCATTTTCCCGAAACACTGGCTTATCGCGATTTGTTGATCGAGCGGCTCGGCTTGAACGTGATCAACCTGACCCCCAACCCCGAGGCGCTGGCCAAGCGCGATGAAAGCGGGCTGCGCTGGTCCTATGACCCCGATGGTTGCTGCGAGATTCGCAAGGTCCAGCCGCTGGCCAAGGCGCTGGCCGAGTTCGATGCAACGATCACCGGGCGCAAGGGTTTTCAGTCGGCCACCCGCGCCGGACTGCCGCGATTCGAGATTGACCGGAGCGACAACCAGGGGCGGCTCAAGATCAACCCGCTGGCCGACTGGAACAGCCAGACCGTGGCGGATTACCTGGTGGAGCACGATCTGCCCCGTCACCCGCTGGTCGCCGAAGGCTATCCCTCGATCGGTTGCTCGCCCTGCACCAGCAAGGTCGCCGCCGGTGAAGACCCGCGCTCGGGCCGCTGGCGCGGATGGGAAAAGACCGAATGCGGCATCCATGTGCCCGGCCAGCCCGACATTCCCGGCGAACTGCCACCGGGGTTCGATCCGGTTTTCTAGAGCGGCGCGCGCTAAATCTGGTTCACTTCAAATCCTCCCCCTCTGGGGGAGGTGGCAGCCCGCAGGGC
>JALYHR010000020.1 GCA_030776465.1 Pseudomonadota bacterium | reverse complement strand
ACGATCGTCTGGGTCGCGATCACTGCGGCGCTGGTCGCCTTTGTGGCGATGAACTGGGAACAGGCGCCGCTGAACTTCTGGCCATTGGAAAAGACTTACATGCATGTGATGGCGCCGGTGGGGCTGATCGCGGTATTTTTCTTTTTACTGGGAGCCTTGCCGACGTGGCTACTGGCGCAGGCGGGGCGATGGCGAATGAAACGCCGGATGGCCGCGCTGGAAAATTCGGTGCGCGCGGTCACGCCGACGCCGCCGCATGCTGCTGACCTTGGTGACAACCCTGCGACCGGGGTTTATCCCGGCGATCTCAAAGAAGGCTGACATGCATCACAATCCGCTGTTCCTCGCGCTCGACCTGCCGCGCCTCGATGCCGCCGAAGCCCTGGCGCGCAGGGTGAAATCGCATGTCGGCGGGCTGAAGCTGGGGCTGGAATTCTTTTGCGCGCATGGCCATCACGGCGTCCATGAAATCGCCAAGGTCGGGCTGCCGCTGTTCCTGGACCTGAAACTGCACGACATTCCCAACACCGTCGCCGCCGCGATGCAGGCGATCCATGTGCTGCAACCCAGCATCGTCACCGTCCATGCCGCGGGCGGACGCGCGATGATGGAGGATGCCAAGGCGGCGGCGGGCGAACATTGCAAGGTGGTGGCGGTAACCGTGCTGACCAGCCTGGACGATGCCGACCTGGCCGCGACCGGGGTTACAGGGACGGCGTATGAACAGGCGCTGCGGCTGGCCGAGCTGGCCCATTCTGCCGGGCTGGACGGTATCGTCTGCTCGGGCCAGGAAGTCGCAGCCGTGCGCCGCCAGTGGAAAGAGGGCTGTTTCGTCGTGCCCGGCCTGCGCCCGGCCAGCGCCGCAAACGGGAAAGGACACGCCGACCAGAAGCGCACCGTCACTCCGCGCGAGGCACGCGACGCCGGGGCCAGCGTGCTGGTCATCGGCCGCCCGATCAGCCGCGCCGATGATCCTGTCGCCGCCGCCCGCGCGATCGAGGCGACGCTCTGAGCATCGCGCCAAAAAGTGGGAACCGGTTTTTGGCTAATAGCGATGCGGCAGCAAAAGGGCGGTTCATGGGCGGGCAATTAGACTGCGGTCATTGAGGTGAACCATTTCATGAAAGAACCGCCGATGAAGCGTATTGCCCTTTTGCTCGCCTTCGCCACGGTGCTGAGCGCATCCCCTGCACTGGCGAACGACGCAGCCACCGTCGCGCCCGGCGATACGCTGCTGACGATTACCGCCATTGGTAATTCCACCCGGACCCCTGACGTGGCCAATTTCTCCGCCGGGATTACCACCATCGGCGGGACCGCCAGCGCGGCGATGGCGTCCAACGCCGCAGCCATGACCCGCGTAATCGGCGCTCTGAAAACGGCAGGCGTGGCCGACCGCGATGTCCAGACTTCGAACCTGTCGCTCAATCCGGTCTATGACACTACCGCGCACGGCGATGCCGACCGCCCGCGGATTACCGGCTATCAGGCGACCAACACTGTCGCGGTACGCTCGCGCGTGATCGGCGATATGGGCCGGGTGATCGATGCTCTGGTCACTGCCGGTGCCAACGAGGTGAGCGGGCCGAACTTTGCCATCGACCACCCCGAAGCCGCGCTGGATGAAGCGCGCACCTCGGCCATCGCCACGGCCCGCAGCCGCGCCGAGCTTTATGCGCGTGCAAGCGGATTGAAAGTGCTGCGCATCCTGTCGATCAGCGAAAGCGGCGGCTATTCACCGCGACCGATGATGGTCATGGCGCGCAAGCCGATGGCGGCAACTACCCCGGTCGTGGCAGGCGAGGTCGGGGTCGATATCAACCTCACCGTGCAATTCGAACTGGCACCGCAGTAGCGCCAGGGCACCTGATCGACTAAGCGCGCAGCCATGCCCCTAGCGATCAAGATCTGCGGCCTGACCACCGCGCCCGCGCTCGACGCCGCCATCGCGGCGCGCGCCGATTATGCCGGCTTTGTGTTCCATTCGCCCTCGCCGCGCCACCTCGACCTGCGCGCGGCTGCGGCATTGGCCGCGCGTGCCGATGGCCGCATCGCCCGCGTCGGGTTGTTCGTCGATGCGCCCGACGCTGCCATCGCCGAAGCCATCGCCGCAGCCCGCCTCGATGTCCTGCAACTCCACGGCCGGGAAAGCCCCGACATGGTCGGCCGACTTAAAGCGCGCTTCGGCCTGCCGGTATGGAAAGCGATCCCCATCGCCAGCCGAGAGGACGTCTCGCGCGCCGCCGCCTATGCCGCCGCTGACCTTATATTATTCGACGCGAAGACGCCAAAAGGCACTTTGCCCGGCGGCATGGGATTGACGTTCGACTGGTCGCTGCTGGGCGGCTGGAAAGGCCCCGCGTGGGGCCTTGCCGGGGGGCTGACGCATGAGAATGTTGGCGATGCGGTGCGGCAAACCGGGGCACCACTGATCGATACTTCGTCGGGGGTGGAATCGTCGCCGGGGGTGAAGGACATAGACCTGATAAAGGCCTTTTGCGCGGCCGTGAGGGCATGAGGCGGTCGGTGCGAGGGCCTGACCCTCGCACCTCCCTTGCCATTAAAAGTGGACACCAACGCCGACCACGGCTGCATTACTATCGGGGAAGCCGCCCTCGGTGAAGTAGTGCTTGTATTCGACCTTGCCGTACATCGGCCCGAAACTGTGCTCCCAGCCCGCGCCGGCGTCGGTAGCGTGCGGCCCGACGCCGTAATTATAACCGGCGGTCGCATAGAGCTTGTCGCTGGGTGTCACATGCATGCCGATCCGGCCGGAACTGCCCCAGCGGACATGGGTATGGCTGACGAGAGGCTTATCGACCGATTCCTCGGCACCGATAAAGACCCCACCCGGCAGGCTCCAGTCATAACCGGCAGCCGCGCCGATCAAGCCCTTCGTGGATTGGTTGCCAGCCCAGCCTACACCGCCTTGTACTTCGACGCGGGCCCCATCAGCTAAAGCCGGCGCTGCCAAGGCAGGGAACGCGGCCATCGTCGCTGCAATCAACGACAAGTGAACCAAACGCATGATACATCTCCTCAACATTTGAATGGGTTACAATCCCGGGCGGAGAAATGGTCGGAACATCCTGTCATCGCGATGAACGCGCCGGACAGGCTTTAGTCAGAAAAGCGCCTACGCGCTGCGCAGCGCCCGCAATTACTGGATTGCGGCAGGCGCCGCCCCATTTGTCTCCTTTGGTAATGACGCTGAGAC
>JALYHR010000019.1 GCA_030776465.1 Pseudomonadota bacterium | reverse complement strand
CCCGCCGACATCGCGCCATCGCCGATCACCGCGATCGCCTTGCCCGGCTCGCCCGCCAACTGCCGCGCCACCGCAAAGCCCAGCGCCGCCGAGATCGAGGTCGAGGAATGCGCCGCGCCGAACGGATCATATTCGCTTTCGGACCGCTTGGTGAAGCCACTGAGCCCGCCCCCCTGCCGGATCGAGCGAATTTCATGGCGCCGCCCGGTCAGGATCTTGTGCGGATAGGCCTGGTGCCCGACGTCCCAGATCAGCCGGTCATGCGGCGTGTCGAACACATGATGCAGCGCCACCGTCAGCTCGACCACGCCCAGCCCCGAACCCAGATGCCCGCCGGTCTGTCCCACCGAACCGATCATCTCGGCCCGCACTTCATCGGCCAACACCCGCAATTCCGCCAGCGACAGGCCGCGCATGTCCGCAGGGCTGGCAACACGGTCAAGGATGGGGGTGTTTGCAGCCAGGGACGGCGCAACAGGCGTTTCGGGCGCAATTTTCATGATCGATGTCTTATACGCCTCTGCCGGGCGCCGCAAACCGTTCTGTAATCAGGAACATTGTGCACAGTGCCCGCGCAATTCGATGACCGGTCGCACATCGGCAAACCCGGCCAGCCTCGCAGCGTGGACCAGCGTTTCGGTCAAGCGGTCATCGTCGATGTGGACGACGTGCCCGCAACTGTCGCAAATCAGGAAAATGCAGTCATGGCGGCAGCCGGGGTGGCTGTTGGCGATATAGGCGTTGGCGCTTTCGACGCGGCGGGCCAGATTGGTGCGCACGAACAGGTCCAGAATGCGATAGACGCTGTTGGCGGCGACCCGCTTGCCGCGCAAGGCGGATACATGTTCGGCGATGTCATAGGCTGAAACCGGCTTGTCGTGTGCGGCCAGCGCGGCAAAGACATCCGCGCGCATCCCGGTCCATTGCTCGCCCGCAACGACCAGCGCGCTTTGCGCCGCATCGACCAGCCTGGTCCCTGAATGTTCACGATGGAGATGCACGGTCATCATCGGCGCGATATACGCTCTTGATCAACCCCGCGTAAAGTCGGCGTGGTATTCCTTCGGGAACATCCGCTTCAACGCCTCGATCCGCGGCGCATCCCAGACGCTGGTATAGGGATAGTCCGGATTTTTCGCCATGAAGTCCTGATGGTCGTCCGCTGCGGGATAGAAGTGGCGAAACGGTTCGATCCGGGTGGCAATCGGCTGATGCCACAAGCCCGAGCCGCGCAGTTGCGCCAGGTAAGCCGTGGCAACACGCGCCTGCTCAGCATTCATCGGCACCAGCGCCGAACGATATTGCGTGCCCACATCGGGGCCTTGCCGGTCGCGCTGGGTCGGGTCGGCGACGACCGAAAAGAATATCCGCAACAACTGGTCATAGCGGATTTTGGCGGGATCATACGTCACCCGCACCGATTCGGCATGGCCGGTATCGCCTTGCGATACCCGTTCATATTCAGCGGTGTCGGCATTGCCACCGTGAAAGCCCGAAACCGCGCTGGTTACCCCAACGACGTGACTGAACACGCCCTCGACGCCCCAATAGCAACCGCCGGCAAAGATCGCCTGCGCCTTGCCCGGACCTTCATGCGCGACCAGCGCCGGGACAGGCGCGTTGACGAAGCTTTCCCTCGGCGCCGCCGATAATGCCTGCTGGCAACCGCCCGCCAGCAGCATTGCGCACAATACGCCGCCGAGTTTTTTGATTTGCCGGTTGCGGATGCGGACCATGGTGGCGGTACTGTGGACCTTACTGTTCCGGCGCGGCAATCGCGGGCGGAAACACCTGATTCGACAAGTCGGGCATGCGCTGATGGCCGACGGTCATGGCAATGGCGATTGCCCCCAGCGAAAAGCCGATGGCAAATGAACGCAAGGTACGGGGTGGGGGACTGCTCATGGGTTCTTATCGCTATCCAGCAATGAACGAAGTCTGACCATCAATCCTGAACCGATTCCTAATGCCGGTTTAAGGTGCTGCTTCGTGTCATGGTCACTATGTTACGCATTGACTATGGTGCTGGACCAGTCAAAATCGAACCGTGCGACAAAATGCCTCTGGATTGCGACAAATAGAACACAAATCCGGGAACCAAGTGGCAGTGTCAGTCAATCGCTCATTTGCCGAAGCGCCGATTCGAGCGCGCCAAATCAGTGCCGGAAATGGCGCATCCCGGTAAAGACCATCGCCAGCCCTGCCTCGTCTGCCGCCGCGATTACTTCATCGTCGCGGATTGATCCGCCAGGTTGGATCACTGCGGTCGCCCCCGCTGCCGCCGCCGCCAGCAAACCATCGGCAAAGGGGAAAAACGCATCCGAAGCCACAGCACTGCCCTGCGTACGCGGCGCCGCCCAGCCGTAAGTTGCGGCGGCTTCCTGCGCCTTTGCCGCTGCGATCCGCGAACTGTCGCGGCGGTTCATCTGCCCCGCACCGATGCCTGCGGTCACGCCATCGCGGGCATAGACGATGGCGTTGCTCTTGACGTGCTTGGCGACGGTCCAGGCGAACAGGCAATCGGCCAGTTCGGCCTCGGTCGGGGCGCGTTTGGTCACCAGTTTCAACTGGTCGCGGGTGACATGGCCGTTATCACGCTGCTGCACCAGCACGCCACCGGCAATGATCCGCGTCGTCAACCCGGCGCGCGCCGGATCGGGCAGATCGCCGGTCAAGAGCAGCCGCAGGTTCTTTTTGCGCGCGAATACTGCCTTGGCATCGGCGTCGGCATCGGGCGCGGCCACCACTTCGGTAAAGATGCCGCTGATCGCCTCTGCTGTAGGCCCGTCGAGCGGGCGGTTGACCGCGATGATCCCGCCAAAGGCCGAGACCGCATCGCATTGCAGCGCCGCCTCGTAAGCCTCGACCAGCGTCGCTGCGCTAGCCACGCCGCAGGGATTGGCGTGCTTGACGATGACCACGGTGGGCGGCCCATTGCGAAACTCGGCGACCAGTTCCAGCGCGGCATCGGCATCGTTGTAATTGTTGTAGGACAGTTCCTTGCCCTGCACTTGCCGCGCCCCGGCGATGCCCGCAATATGCGGTCCATTCGGCAGGTACAGCGCCGCGCGTTGATGCGGGTTTTCGCCATAGCGCAACTCCGCCGCCAGCGTGGTCGCCATGACCCGGACGGGCGCGAACACTTCGCCCTGATCCACCCGGCTGAACCACTGGCTGATCGCCGCGTCATAAGCTGCGGTGGCGGCATAGGCCTTGGCGGCCAACTTGCGGCGGTCGGCCAGCGTGGTGCTGCCGCCTGCCACCAGCGCATAATCGGTAGGGTCCGTCACGATCGCGACATGGTCGTGGTTCTTGGCTGCCGAGCGCACCATCGCCGGACCGCCGATGTCGATATTCTCGATGATCTCGTCGCGCGCCGCGCCCTTGGCCACGGTCGCGGCAAAGGGATAAAGATTAACCACCACCAGGTCGATCGCGCCGATGTCATGCGCCTGCATCGACGCTACGTGTTCGGGGTTATCGCGCACCGCCAGTAATCCGCCATGCACCTTGGGGTGCAGCGTCTTGACCCGCCCATCCATCATCTCGGGAAAACCGGTGAGGTCGGAGACGTCGCGCACGGTCAGGCCCGCCTCGCGCAGCGTCCGGGCGGTGCCACCGGTCGATACCAGTTCGACGCCGCGCGCAGCCAATGCGCGGCCCAGTTCGACCAACCCGGATTTGTCGGACACCGACAACAGCGCCCGACGGATAATGACTTCACTCACGCAAACTACCCCATTTTTGTCAAAGCCCACGAAATCGCGCCGCCTTCGCGCGATACCGGACCCTGGATGACCAATTGCCGGATCGCCACCGGGCGGCCCTGACCATCGGCCCAGATGCTGTCCTCGATTGTCACTTCGCCCCCTTCGGCGCGAAATTGCCAATAACTGCCGTCGGGCAAAGCCATGTCCACCTCTGGGCCCACCTCTTGGCCATCCCCAAAACGGCCAGCTTCGATCCCCTGACCCAGGTGGAAGCGCAAGGCGTAGGTCATTTTTTTGCGGCGAGCTTTGGTTTTGACCGGCACCAGCAGATCCTCGCCGCGCAATTCACTGCCGTCGTCGCGCAGGATCAGGATGCGCCGGTGGGTCAGGCCATAGCGTGCGGCATAGCCGTCGTGAGTGGCTTCCAGCCGGGTGGCGCCAAAGCGACCACCGTTTTCGCCGTCCAGCGTGCTGCGGTCTATCTCGACTTCGGAAACGCCGGTGCCCAGCCCGCCATGGCCCAGAACCGCAGTGGAATTGGCATCGTCCAGCACCAGGGTCGAATGCGCGGCGGTGGCGCGCAGGCCTTGTTCCAGGCGCAATGGCATCGCGCCTCCCGCTGCCGCCGCACCGCCGCAATTGACGAAAATCCGCTGCCCGGCGTGGCTGAATTCGATGCCCAGTGTAGAGGCGCAGCCATGGCGGGCATGGCGCGGCAGCGGCGGCGGCGCGGCATCGAGGAACAGGGTGGCCTGCCCCGCTGTCACCCTTTGATAACCCCATTGCCGGACATCGCGCAGCGGTCGGGTACGGATTTCGCTGGCCGCAACCAAATCCGCGACTTCATCCGCCGTCACCGCCCAGCCGCCTTGCCAGCTTGCCAGACTGCCGTCGCCATGGGTCAACGCCAGCAGCGGCGGCACCAGCATGGCCAGCACCGCCTGGAAGGGCGCGGGCACCGCGCGCCGCGTGGCGTGATAACAAGCCGTCAGCCGCACCAGCAAGGCAATCGCCTCCATCTGATCGATCGGACTGCGCGAGAGCAAGCCGCCGTCATCGCCGAGGAGTTCGCCGAGCGCTTCGATCAGCCTCGCCTCGCCATAAAGGCGGCGCGGGCGGCCATCGGGCAACAACAGCCCGGCCGCGACGATGGCGGTCCAGCCCGCCACCCGCGCCAGCCCGTCTTCGCCGCGTACGGCATGCCGGTCCAGCCAGCGCGCGGTATCGCTTGCCGCAGTCAGCACGCGAGCGCGCAACATCTTGTCCCGACCCGACAGGATCAGCGGCGCATGGACCAGCCAGCCGAGCAGCCGCTGCCCGCTATTGGCAACGCTCCACGCCCCACCTGTTCTTGCCCCGGCCTCGTCTGGCCGACGCGGCGGGCTGGGATTTGCCGCCAGCCACGCCGCCAGGATCTGTTCGGCAACCGGTGCCACCTGGTCGCGCGGCGCCGCAGCTTCGAGATCGTCCAGCCAATGAAAGCCATGCACCATCCGCTCTGCCGGGGGGGGCAATCGCCCGGCAGCGCTGAAATCGACCTCGGCAATCGGCAGCTTCAGCCCATGCACCAGGAAATGTCCGGCGCGCAGCGCGGTACCCGCAGCTTTGTTGCCCGCCAGCGGATTGTCCACCGTGGCCAGCAATCGCGGACGCTGCGGCTTGCCGAACGGTGAGGACAGCACGCTGCCGGGTATGCCGACGCGATAGGCCAGCCGGATCAACCGATCGCCCGCGCTCAGCGGGGGTGCAGCGAAGCTGGCGAGCGCCAGCGTCCGCCCTGGCTCGATCAGTTCGGCAGGCTCATCCTGGCGATCGCCCTCGCCGATCAATCCAAACCGGGGCGAGTCAACATCGGTAACGGGCGACGCCCCCGGTTCGGCCATGCTCCTGGTCGCGTCGCTGGCCTCCCTAGTCTTCGGCATCGTCTTCGGCATCGCCTTAGGCCAGACCCTTCAGCTTGGCGATATTGGCGGCATAGCATTCAGACCCGCCGCGGAATGTCGCCGTACCCGCGACCAGCACATCGGCCCCTGCCGCCACGCACAGCCGCGCGGTTTCGACATCGATCCCGCCATCGACTTCCAGCCTGATGTCGCACCCGGATTTGGCAATCATCTTCGCCACCGCCTCGATCTTGCGCAACTGGCTGGTAATGAAGCTCTGCCCGCCGAAACCGGGATTGACGCTCATGATCAGTACCAGGTCGATCTCGTCGATCAGATAATCGAGCACCTTGGCGGGCGTGGCCGGGTTAAGCGAGACCCCCGCCTGCTTGCCCAGCGCCTTGATCGCCTGCACCGTGCGATGGGTATGCGGCCCGGCCTCGGGATGGACGGTAATGATATCCGCGCCTGCAGCGGCGAAATCGGCGAGATAAAGGTCGACCGGTGCAATCATCAGGTGGACGTCGAAAATCTTGGTGGTGTGTGGACGCAAAGCCTTGACCACCGCCGGGCCGATGGTGATGTTCGGGACGAAATGGCCGTCCATGACATCGACGTGGATCCAGTCGGCTCCCGCCGCGTCGATCGCGCGCACTTCCTCGCCCAGCCTGGCAAAGTCGGCAGAGAGAATCGACGGGGCGATCAAAGGCGTTGGCGCTGGCATATCGGCGTTCCCGTTCCTTGCTCGCGCTTGGAGTCTTTGCGACTTACGTCGAGCCGGTACCAGCGGGCTGGACCGGCTTAACCGGCAAAACTCCTAGACAGGCGGGACCAGCCGAACAAGCCGCGAATTATCCGTTGTCCACACAACTCTTGCGGGAAAGCGCCCGCTATTTGCGACTTTGTGGCCTCGGTTTGCCACTCGCGATTGACGCAATCGGCATCGGGCGGCATTTGCTTGCGAATGTCCAGTGGCAAGAATTCGTTACCAGAACCCATTTCCGGCGCCATCCCCGGCACCATTGCTGGTCATGCGGAGCGGTCGATGCGCCTGATCGGCCACGAAACCCGGGTTTCGCCCGGTTTTGTGCCGCACGAACTGTCGGGCCAGCCGATCCCGCCCGGCACCAGTTTGCTGGCTGGGGACAGCTATGTCTTGCGCACCGACAGCGGCCTCGCCTTTTTCTACCGCAAGGGCGAGGGCATCGTCACAGCGCATGACCCGGATGCCGATCTCACCGACGAAAGCCTGTGGCTGAACGGCAGCATCTATGCAGCGGTGGCCTGCATCAACGGCCTGATGCCGATCCATGCCTCGGCGGTGGCGCATGGCGGGCGCGTCTATGCCTTCACCGGGCCCAGCGGGGCAGGCAAGTCGACGCTGATCGCGGCGTTGGCTGGCCATGGCCTGCCGATGTATTGCGACGATACGCTGGTGCTGGATTTGTCCGATCCCGAACAGGTGTTCTGCCTGCCCGGCCACAAGCGCCTGAAACTGACCCCCGAGGCGATCGGCGTGACCGGGGCGGCGGCGCAGGAGCCGGTCGGAGCGGAGACCGGAAAGTTTTACGCCACCCCGGCATCCACGTCGCTCCGGGCGGCCGTTCCGCTGCCGCTGGCCGAACTGATCTGGCTGGAAACGGGCGATACCTTGGCCATCACTCTGCTCACCGGGGGCGCGCGGATTGCCCGGCTGGGCGACGATCATTACACGACCGATATGTTTAGCCGGGCGCAGAACCGGGGCATCGGCGAGATTTTTGCCATTCGTGCCCGTCTGGCCCGGCAAGTGGTGATGTCGTGCCTTGTCCGGCCGCGCGATCTTGCCCATTTCGCCGATTCTGCGGCGCTGGCGGCGGCCTATATCACCAAGCAGCCGCACCAGCAGGACGGCGAAGCGCCCGCCAACCACGCCCAACAGGATACCCCGCAGTTATAGCTGACGATGCTTTCACCGCTGCATCTCGGGCGAGCGGCGGGGTGCCAAATCTCAAAAGCGCAGGCGATGACAAGCCTTTTCCCCAAAGACGCAAGATGCCAACTCCCGAAAACCACGCTCAAACATACAAAAAAGCGCTGAAACACGCCAAATAGCGTGTCAAATCACTCCCCAGCCTCGTCCCCCAGGCTGTATGTTCGACGAGCTGATGCCCCGTTTTTAGCCGGCGTTGACAGTCTTGGTGGGTGTAGCAATTTTTGCGCTACTTGGAGGGGCACCGATACCTGTATCAGACAGCTCGCCAGAGATATGTTTCTTTTAGAGAAAGGAATGAACCAGTCCATCTGATGAAGCGGTGATGAAGAGTTCGCGCTGATATATTGAAGGTCCTCGTTGATGTGCTGGAATTGTACGGATTCGTACTTATCACGGCAAACACCTTGGGAGCCGATACTGACGCAGCCAGCTACGGTTAGTGCTCGCCTGCGTTGATCGTTCGCTAGAGAGACCACAAGACGCCAGCGAAACTATCTCCACCATCCGCAAGATGGCTTGAACGCCGACGCATTACGCCACAGGTGCCCGTCCTGCCGTCAGAAACTGGGTGATCTTTTCGGCCGGGCAATTCGATCCGAAGAACTAACAGCAGGGTGCCCCGAAACGTTCGGCGGTACCGATGCCGCAAGGGGTTGGCATGAAAACTACAATCGACAGAATCTGCGCCCGCCCAAGACCGGCGGTTATTATGGCCGTTCCAAAGAAGCTGGCCGACCAATTCTCCGACACCATCATCGATGACGAGGTGGTCGTGATGCATCTGGCGAGCGGCGATTTCTTCTCGTTGAAAGACAGCGCCAAGGCGATCTGGGAACAGATCGACGGGGCGCGATCGCGGGACGCCATCGTTGCCGAACTGGCCCGCGAATACGGCATGGCGCCTGAACAGATCGCGCAGGAAGTCGATGAATTCCTGGGACGGCTGCGAAATGCCGGGCTCGTTGATTCTATTGAATGACTGGCGCTGAAGCCTGGCGGCTGCGCGGGCGCACGCTGCGCGCCATGCTGTTGCTTTGCGTGGCCCAAATCCTGATCCGATTGCTGCGGTTTCGCTGGTGGCGCGCTACCCTGGGCGGCGTGGCTCCCCGCGACAGCGCGCCGCTCCACATCGACCCGGGGCCTTGCACCGAGGCAGTAGATGGCCCGGCAACCGGAACCGCGCGCCGCCTTGCCGTCCATGTCGAGCGGGGCGCGGCGCAATTGCCCTTCGCCACGAAATGCCTGCCGCGCGCGATGGCGCTGGGCTGGCTGCTGCGCCACGCCGGCATTGCCTATGACCTGACATTTGCCGCAAGGCCCAGGGCGGTGCGGCAGGCCTTGGCAGGACATGACACGCTGCATGCCTGGGTCGAAGTGGGTGGCGTCACGGTGATCGGTGCTTTGCCCGGTCCGTGGCTGGCGGTTCTGACCCTGCGCGGTTGAAACCCCGATGCCAGACCAAGTCTTGCCTGGAGTTTTTCGCAACTTACGTCGAGTCGGCGCTAGGAGAGGGCTGGTACCGACTTAACCGGAAATCTTTACGTGGGGTAATGGAACCGCACCATGCCTCATTTGTATTAAGGTATTGCTTTATTATGAATGATATGGCATGAAACTCCCAACAGCGTGAGGATGGCATCAATGCTGTCTGAATCTGTTGATTTGTTCGATATCTGGGTTGTGCAGTAAACCGTTTCGGGCTTGCCCGTTCCAGCACGAAGGAAATTATCAGTGACCAAGACCACCGCTGACAAAAAATGGACCCGTCCCGAATTGATCCGCCTGGGCACGATCGCTGACGTGGCTGGCCGCGACGGCTCGGGCTCTCAGTCCCCGGTTCATCACCGTAGCTGACGCCAGCCAGGCGGGCGTTGCGAGTTACGGCTCGACTGCGTGCGCCACGGACTGAACCGGATACATCCTTTGCGATACGCTTAAGCAATTCGGTTCGGCATCTCGGTATTGTATTTGCGCACATCGGCTTTGGTCGTTGCCGCGCTGAATGTGCGGCTGGTGTTGTGCTTGCGATTCAGGCAATCTGCGTTTTGAACCAGCCGCAAAATTCCAACCAGGCAGAATTTCCAACTAAACAGTTCGCGGGCAAGCTACGGCATCGCAGCAGTTCCGGTTGGGCGAAGGCCAACTGCGTGGCGACATGATCGCCGCGCTTCTCCATCTTGAAAATGGTGACTCGGTCGCGGGCACAGGCAACGCGAACGGCGGCGATTTTGCCCGTTTGCTGGAATTCGGTCGCGGCCTGACCAGCCGGTGGCAATCAATTGACGGCCATTTCCTGGCGCAACTGGGCCGCGCCGGTGCCATGCAGCCGGGTAACGGCGTTCACCGTCCCTGGTCACCGGGGCGCTCACCATCCGGTCGGTTGGCGTTGTTCAATGGCGAATTCCACAACCGGGCAGTGATTGCGGCGGAACTGGGCGCGCCGGAACTGGATAATGCGGCGCTGGATGCCGCCTTGTATGCGCTGGCTCTGGATTGGTGGGGCGACGCCGCCGATGAACACATCATCGGCTATTACTGCGCCATCGTCCTGGCGCCCGACCGGGCCAGCCTGCGGCTGTCACGCAGCCCGCTGGATGCGCCGCCGCTGCATTTTCGCTGCGA
>JALYHR010000018.1 GCA_030776465.1 Pseudomonadota bacterium | reverse complement strand
CAGCGCCACCACCAGCAGCCCGGCCATAGCGATCAGGCGGGTGATGATCCGCAACCTGCCGGCAGCAGTCGCGCACGGACCGGTGAGTTTTGCGCTCACTCCGGGGATTGGGACTTACCGTGGCTGTGGAATTTACTTTGCGTCTGGGGTTTGCCTGCGGCGTCGCGGTCGAGGCGCACACCGAACAGTTCCAGCCGGTGATCGACCAGCCGATAGCCCAGCCGCTCGGCGATCTGCCGTTGCAGCGCTTCCAGTTCGGGATCGACGAATTCGATGACCATCCCGCTTTCGACGTCGATCATATGGTCATGATGCGCCTCGGGTGCGGCTTCGTAGCGGGCGCGACCGTCGCCGAAATCATGGCGTTCGAGAATGCCCGCCTCCTCGAACAAGCGCACGGTGCGATAGACCGTGGCGATCGAGATGCCGGGATCGATGGCAGCAGCGCGCGCGTGCAGCTTGTCAACATCGGGATGATCCAGGCTTTCGGACAACACCCTGGCGATGACCCGCCGCTGCTCGGTTATACGCAAGCCGCGTTGGGCGCAAAGCGCTTCGATGTCGATAGGCTGGTGCACCCGCAATACCCCGAAATGAAAAGGCCCTGCCGGACATTAGCCCGGCAGGGCGATTCTGCAAACTGCGAGTTAGGTTTAAAAAGAAGCGCCCACCCCTGCCCTCTCCCGCAAGCGGACGGGGAACAGGGAATCCTCGCTCAAATCGCTGCGTTCGCGCCATCACCTTCCGCCAGCGCGATGCCGACGTGGCTACGGCTGCGGGAATAGAGGAAATAGACCAGCAGGCCGATCCCGCCCCATCCGAACAGCACCAGCTTCGATGCCATGTCGAGCGCCAGATACAGCACCAGGCAGCCGATCACGGTGGCCGGTCCGACCACCCACACGATCGGCGTCCTGAAACTGCGCTTGCGGGCCGGATCCTTGATGCGCAGCGCCATGACCGCAATCGCCACCATGGCAAAGGCGAACAGCGTACCCGAATTGGAATAATCCGCCAGGCTGCCGACCGGCAGCATCCCGGCAAAGACCAGCGCGAACAGCCCGGTCACCGCCGTCACGACATAAGGCGTGTTATAGCGCGGATGCACCTTGGCAAAGGCGGGCGGCAGCAAACCGTCGCGCGCCATCACAAAAAAGACGCGGGTCTGGCCGAACATCATCATCAGCACCACCGACGGCAAGGCAATCACCGCAGCCAGCCCGACCAGCCAGCCGACCGTCGGCCAGCCCACCGTTTGCAGCACCAGCACCAGCGCATGCTTGGAACAGACCAGCGGTTCGGTCGCGCCGCCCGCGACGATCGCCGCGCAACGCCCGGCCATCTCGGGCGATCCCGATGCGACATAGCTGCCCACCGACGACAATACCGGCTGCGCGCCGACCGTGCCGATGGCGCCTGCGGCAACCGCGATATAGATGATCGTGCAGATCGTCAGGCTGGCGATCAACCCGATCGGCACATTGCGCTGCGGGTTGATCGTTTCCTCAGCGGCGGTCGAAACCGCATCGAACCCGACATAGGCAAAGAAGATCGAGGCGGCGGCACCGATCACCCCGGTTCCGCCCGTCAGATTGCCAAGGCCCGTGGGCATGAAGGGGTGGAAATTATGGCTATGCATCAGCGGCAGCGTCAGGATGATAAAGGCAGTCAGCGCCGTCAGCTTGACCGCCACCAGCACCGCGTTGAAAGTCGCGCTTTCCGAGGTGCCCTTGATCAGCAGCGCGGTCACGCAGACGACGACGAATATCGCCGGTAGATTGATGAAGCCGCCGGTGTGCAGGGCATTGACCAGATCGGGGGTGGATGGCTTGCCAAACAGCAATGCGGCATGGGCCATCAGGGCGTCGGCATTGCTGATAATAGCCGGGAAATGCACCCCGGCATCGGCCAGCGCGCCGACAACATGGTTGGACCAGCCTACCGCCACCGCACTGGCGCCCAGCGCATATTCCAGCACCAGCGCCCAACCCACCATCCACGCCATCATCTCGCCCAGCACGGCATAGGTGTAGGTATAGGCTGAGCCCGCGACCGGCACCATCGAAGCCAATTCGGAATAACACAGGGCCGCGACCGCACAGACGAAGCCCGCGATCATGAAGCTGACGATCATCCCCGGCCCGGCCTTTTGCGCCGCAACCGCGGTCAGCACGAAAATTCCCGTACCGATCACCGCGCCTACGCCCAGCAGGGTCAACTGGATCGGCCCCAGCGAGCGGTGCAAACTATGTTTTTCGGCCGTCGCCAGGATCGCATCGAGCGGCTTAATTCGACCGAACATCTATGTTCCTTCATGCTGCGTGGGCTAACGCTAGCGTAGCCGGTCACATTGGCAAGAGGCAACCGCTGACGCAGGTCAAAATCGGCGCTGCGGGACCGGTCGTTGACCTTGACCGCGCGCGCGCAATAACTGGTATCCGCGTCGTCCCCCGGTTGCTCTGGAACCCACGCCCGAGTTGCTCTAGAACCAACGCATGTCCACCACGTTCCAGCTCGACACCGCAACCAGCCGTGCCAATCCAACGCCCTTGCCGATCCGGCGCCTGACCGTACCCGCGATCCGCCGCCGCAAACAGGACGGCGTCACAGCCGAGCCAATCGTCGCGCTGACCGCCTATACCGCGCGGCAGGCGCAACTGCTCGATCCGCATTGCGATATATTGTTGGTGGGCGATTCGCTGGGCCAGGTGATCTATGGCCTGCCGTCCAGCGTGCCGGTGACGCTGGACATGATGGCGGCGCATGGCGCGGCGGTGGTGCGCGGCAGCTATCATGCGGTGGTCATCATCGACATGCCTTTCGGCAGCTATGAGGCATCGCCCGAACAAGCCTTTACCAACGCCGCGCGCCTGCTCAAGGAAACCGGCTGCGCCGGGGTAAAGCTGGAAGGTGGCGCGGCGATGGCCGAAACCATGGCCTTCCTCAACCAGCGCGGCATCCCGGTGATCGGCCATGTCGGCTTGACCCCGCAAGCCGTCAACGTGCTGGGCGGCTATGCTGCGCGCGGGCGCAGCGACGTCGAAGCCGCCAAGATCGTCACTGACGCCCAGGCGCTGGCCGATGCCGGGGCCTTTGCCATCGTCGTGGAAGGCGTGATCGAGCCCATCGCCATCGCGGTCACCACAGCAGTAGCCTGCCCGGTCATCGGCATCGGTGCGTCGGCGCTGTGCGACGGGCAAATCCTGGTGGCAGAGGACATGCTGGGCATGTTCGACCGCGTCCCGCGTTTTGTGAAGCGTTATGAGGAAATCGCGCCGATCATTGCGCGCGCGGCAGAGCGCTATGCCGCCGAAGTCCGCGCACGGACCTTCCCCGGACCCGAGCAGACGTACCAGCCGAAGTAAACAGCCCGGCAGATGGGGTGCCGGGCGCGCGCGGGCTATTCGTTACCGAAAAACCCCTTGGCCATGCCCAGCAAACCGCCGCCGCCTTCGCCGCCTTGGCTATCGCCAGCCTCGCCGCCATCGAACATGCTCATCAGTCCAGCCGCCTGGGGGTGATTTTGCATGGCCTGGTTAAGCTGGCCCAGTCCTTCGCTACCACCCAGTTCCCGGGCGATCTGTGACAGCGTGCCGGTGTCGATGCCGGTCTGTCCTGCCGCCGTTTCGACGGTGTCACCCGGCTGCGAATGAGCAGCTCCCAGCGCCGCGACAGCTTGTGCCGCGATGGCCGGATCCAGGCCGAACTTTTCCGCGATCCCGGCTACGTCGATATCCTGACCCGCCATTTCCAGCAGTGAATCAAGCAAACTCATGACCTTCTCCGTCAGGCAGCGACCGCCTGGGCATGGGGCGCGGCCTGCCGGACCCCGGCATCGACATGATCGGCAAACTGCGCGAAATTCTCAATGAACTGGTTCACCAGGACCTGCGCGGTCCGGTCATAGGCCTCGGGATCGGCCCAGGCAGCGCGCGGATCGAGCAGCTTGCTGTCGACACCGGCCACCGCCACCGGCACTTCGAAACCGAACCAGGGATCGTGGCGGAATGTGCCCTGGTTCAGGGTTCCATCCAGCGCTGCGTTCAGCAAGGCGCGGGTCGCCTTGATCGGCATGCGCTTGATGCCGGGCATCGTTGCCTTGCCGCCCGACCAGCCGGTGTTGACCAGCCAGCAGGCGACATGGCCCTTGGCAATGCGTTCCTTGAGCAGATTGCCGTAGATCGACGGATGACGCGGCATGAACGGTGCGCCAAAGCAAGTCGAGAAGGTCGCCTCGGGCTCGGTCACGCCGATTTCGGTGCCGGCGACGCGCGCGGTATAGCCCGACAGGAAGTGATACATCGCCTGGTCCGCGGTCAAGCGCGCGATCGGCGGCAGGACGCCATAGGCATCGGCGGTCAGGAAGATGATATTCGCCGGCACTGGCCCGAGGTTTTTCTCGGAAGTATTGGGGATGAAATCGATCGGATACGATCCACGGCTGTTCTCGGCCAGGCTGGCGTCGTCGAAATCGAGCTGGCGGGTGACCGGATCGATCACCACGTTTTCCAGCACCGTGCCGAACCGCTTTGACGTCGCGTAAATTTCCGGTTCGGCCTCGGCGGACAGACGAATCATCTTGGCATAGCAGCCGCCTTCGAAATTGAAGACCGCGCTGTCCGACCAGCCATGTTCGTCATCGCCAATCAGAGTGCGGCTGGCATCGGCTGACAGCGTCGTCTTGCCGGTCCCGGACAGGCCGAAAAACACGGCGGTCTTGCCGTCAGCGCCGACATTGGCAGAGCAATGCATCGGCATCACACCCTTTACCGGCAGCAGGTAATTGAGAATGCCGAACACGCTCTTCTTCATTTCGCCGGCATAGGACGTTCCGCCGATCAGGATCAGCTTTTCGGTAAAGTTGACCGCGATCACGGTCTCGCTGCGGCAGCCGTGGCGCGCCGGATCGGCCCGAAAGCTGGGCAAGTCGATGATGGTGTATTCGGGCTCGAAATTTTCCAGATCGGTCGGGGTCGGACGAACCAGCAGCGTGCGAATGAACAGATTGTGCCAGGCCAACTCATTGATGACACGCACATTCACCCGGTTTTCCGCTTGCGATCCGCCGAACAGGTCGGCGACATACAGCGTCTTGCGCTTGGCCAGTTCGGCCAGGAAATCGGCTTTCAATACCGCGAAATGCTCCGGCGTCATGGCAACGTTGGTCTTGCCCCACCACACCGTGTTTTCGGTTGTCGCATCCTTGACGATGAACTTGTCCTTGGCCGAGCGACCGGTGTGCTTGCCGGTCGCGACGACCAGCGGACCCTCAGCGGCCAGCAGTCCTTCGCCATTGCGAACGGCATGCTCGACCAGCGGTGCGGTGCCGAGATTGGCGAAAATTTCGGCCGAAGTCGAAATGCCCTGGCTGTCAAGCGGATAGCGAAGCGAAGCAGCGGTCAAAGTCGTCTCCCGTGAGTGAACAGCGGCTAAATTCGCCAGCAAATGTTCGGGGTGAAATGGAGCAATCGTCTTCGCGCATAATGCAGCGGAACTGCGCCGTCAAATGAGCTTTCCTGTGCGAACCGATTGTTGCACCGCGCTCAAATTCGCTACTTGGCGAATTTCGATACGGACTCTAACACCGTAGCATGGGTGAAACGCCAGATCCGCCACCGACCCACACCATCGCGCTGGTCGATGACGATCGCAACATCCTGACCAGCGTGGCGATCGGGCTGCAGGCCGAAGGTTATGCCACCAGGGTCTATGCCGATGGCGAGGCGGCGTTGAAGGCGCTGCTGGAAAATCCCCCTGATCTGGCGGTCTGCGACATCAAGATGCCGCGCATGGACGGGCATGAATTGCTGCGCCGGCTGCGCGAAAAATCGGCGCTGCCAGTGATTTTCCTGACCTCGCTGGACGACGAGCCGGACGAGGCGCTGGGATTGGCGCTGGGCGCGGACGATTATATCACCAAGCCCTTCAGCCAGCGCCTGCTGGTGGCGCGCATCCGGGCGATATTGCGCCGCGTCGAACTGGCTGGCAGCGACCCGGCGACGCAGCCTGATCAGCCGCTGCCCGAACAGGTTCGTCGTGGACGTCTGGCGATGGACCCTGCGCGCCACGAAGTCCGCTGGGAAGGGCAAGCGGTATCGCTGACCGTCACCGAATTCCTCATCCTGGAAGCATTGGCCAGCCGCCCCGGCGTGATCAAGACCCGCAACCAGTTGATGGATGCTGCCTATAGCGACGACGTCTATGTCGATGACCGCACGATCGACAGCCATATCAAGCGCTTGCGGCGCAAGTTTCGCAGCATCGATAGCGGGTTCGCCGCGATCGAAACGCTTTACGGCGCGGGCTATTCCTTTGTCGAAGGATGAAGCTGTTGAGGGATGAAGCGGGGGAATTGTCCCCCAGCACGGTGCTGTTTCCCGGCGGGCTGTTTGCGCGCGGCATCCTTTCGGCACGAAATTTTTCGCTCACCGCGCGCATCCTGGTGTTCAATGTCATTGCCCTGGGGCTGCTCGGCGTGAGCCTGTTTTACATCGACAATTACCGGCGCCAATTGCTGGGCGAGCGTTTTCAGCGGGCGCGCAGCGAAACCGAAATCGCCGCCGTCGTGCTCAGCCAGGTTGCCCCGGCCGAGCGCCTGGCACTGCTCGGTGCGATCGGCGCCAGTCAGCATTTGCGGCTGCGCGTCTACGATCGCCGGGGCAAGCTGATTGCCGACAGCTACGCCACCGCGCCGGGCACGGTCACGTTCACCGATCTGGCGCAGGAACCGGAACTGCCGCGCATCGCCCGGATGATCGACCTGACCATGGATGTCCTGGTCGGCGCACCGCGCGTGCCTGCGTATCGCGAAACCACGCCGGACACCGCCGCAGCCTGGCCCGAGATCGCGCAAGCCCGCCATACCGGGCGTACCGACGTGCGCCAGCGCTATGCCGCCGACCGCACCCCGGTGATCACCGCCGCCAGCCAACTGGGCTCGCGCGGGGCGATGCTGCTCAGCCTGCGCCACGCCCCCGATATCACCCAAAGCGTGCGCGACGCCCGCCAGACGCTGGCGATCGTGGTCGGCGCGGCGCTGACGGTATCGGTACTGCTGTCGCTGTTCCTGGCGCGCACTATCGTCCAGCCGCTGCGGCTGCTGGTGCGTGCCGCGGTTCGCGTCCGGCTGGGGCGCGACCGATCAGTGGTGGTGCCGCGCCTGCCCGAACGCCGCGACGAAATCGGTCTGCTGGCGCGCGCTTTTTCGGACATGACCGCCGCGCTGCGCCTGCGCATCGATGCCGTGGAAAGCTTTGCCGCCGATGTCGCGCACGAGCTCAAGAACCCGCTGGCATCGCTGCGCAGTGCGCTGGAATCGCTCGATAAAGTCGAGAACCAGGCGTTGCGGCGGCAATTGGGGGCGATCGCCGCGCATGACGTCAAGCGGATCGATCGCCTGGTCACCGAAATCGCCGACGCCAGCCGGATCGACGCCCAGCTCAGCCGCGCCACCTTCGAGCCGGTCGATGTTGCCGCGCTGGCCGAAGCGCTGGTCGGCGCCCGAATCCAGCGCGGGACCGATCGTGCCTGCACCATTCGCACGACAGGGCCAGGCCACGCCTCGGCCTGGGTGCTGGGCGACCCGGCGCGGCTGGAACGGGTGTTCGAAAACCTGATCGACAATGCGGTATCCTTCTCGCCCGTGGGCGGCGAAATCACCGTCGCCCTGAGCGCGCGTGACGGGCGGGTCGTGTCCGAGGTCATCGACGAAGGCCCCGGCATAGATGTGGATGCGCGCGAACGCGTGTTCGAACGATTCCACTCGCTGCGGCCTGCGGATGAGGATTTCGGCGGCCATAGCGGGCTGGGGCTGGCCATCGCCCGCACCATCGTCGAAGCTCATGATGGCCGGCTGAGCGCGCAGGACCGCAGCGACGGCCGGCCCGGCGCGCGGCTGGTGGTTGAATTGCCCGGTCTGGTGGCCGAGGAACAACCATCGTGACCGCTGGCCACTCGGCAATATTGCAAGCGGGCTGCGTTGCCATTGCCGGGCGCGCCATCCTGATCGAAGGACCGCCCGGCAGCGGTAAATCCAGCCTGGCGCTGGCCCTGATCGACCGGGGCGCAGGTCTGGTCGGAGACGACGGTGTCGTGCTGTCGTGCCGCGCGGGCCAATTGTGGGCCGCGCCCCATCCCATCACGCGGGGTTTGCTGGAAGTGCGCAATCTCGGCATCATTCGCTTTGCGTGCCTGGCCGAAGCGAGGGTTTGCCTCAAGCTCAGGCTTGACCCGGCAGCACCCCGCCATATCGATCACGCGCCCCGCGAATGGGTCGGCGGGGCCGAGATCCCGGCGGTGCGGATGTGGCCGGGCTCCGACGTCCTGGCCTTGCGGGCCGAACTGGCGCTGTCCCATTATGGGCTGGAATGACCGATTTCCTGCGCGAAGCCTGCCGGGGGTCAACGCCCCTGCCCTTTCCTTTTCGCTTCAAGCAGAGCACATGAACTGCTGATGGTCGCCGAATCCACTCCCACCCCTCGCGCCGAAAACCGCCCTGAAAGCAAGCAGCGCGTGCTGTTGGTGACCGGTGTGCTGGGTGCCGGCAAGACCACGGCGCTGCGGGTGCTGGAGGATCTGGGTTGGGAAGTCATCGACAACTTCCCCCTGCGCATGCTGGAACGGCTGATCGACGCACCGGCTCCGAACGCATATGAACATGCGCCACTGGCCATCGGCTTCGATTCGCGCACCCGCGGTTTCAATCCGCATACCACGGTCGAACTGGTGGCGCGTCTGAGCCTGCGCCACGATATCGAATTGACGACGCTGTACCTGGATTGCTCGGGCGAAGAGCTTCAGCGCCGCTACAACGAGACGCGGCGGCGGCATCCGCTGGCCTCGGATATGCCAGCGTCCGCCGGTATCAGTGCCGAGCGCGAAGTCATGGAACCGCTGCGCCGCTGGGCCGACATGGTGATCAACACCACCACTTTTTCGGTCAATGAACTGCAGCAGGCGATGCGCGAACAATTCGCTCCGCAGTCCGGGCCGATGATGACCGTCACCGTGACCAGCTTCGGCTTTTCTCGCGGCATGCCGCCGGTCGCCGACTTCGTGTTCGACATGCGGTTCCTGCAAAATCCTTATTGGGACCCCCAGCTTCGTCCGCTGACCGGCAAAACCGAGGCGGTCGCCCATTTCATCCGCGCCGACCCCGCCTTTGACGAGGCATTTGCCCGGATCCGCGACCTGCTGCTGACGGTGCTGCCGCGCTTCAAACTGAACGGCAAGGGCTATGTCCATATCGCCTTTGGCTGCACGGGCGGTCGCCACCGATCGGTTTTCATGGTGGAACAGATGGGCGCGGTCTTGCGCGAAGCCGGTTTTTCTCCCACATTGCTGCACCGCAACCTGAATTCGCGGGCCGCCGACCTGGTCGAAGGCCAAGCCCCTACGGTAAAGCCGCCACGATGATGCCGATATGATGATGCCGATATGATGATGCCGATACGATCATGATTGCACATTTTTCTTCGCAAGTGCAAATTGGCTTCACCAGTGAAATCGGGGGCCGATCGCCTGAAATGGAATTCCGGAGCGCATTTTCCGCATGATCGGCATGATTCTGGTAACGCACGGTCGGCTGGCCGAGGAATTCGTGGCCGCCATGGAACACGTCGTCGGGCGGCAGGACGCGGTCGCGGCGGTTTGTATCGGCCCCAACGACGACATGGAACGGCGGCGGCGCGATATTGCCGATGCGATCAAGGCCGTGGACAGCGGCGAAGGAGCCATCATTTTGACCGACCTGTTCGGTGGAACGCCATCGAACCTGGCGATATCGCTGATGCGAGCCGGCAAGATCGAAGTGATCGCCGGGATCAACCTGCCGATGCTGATCCGCCTGGCCGGGGCGCGCAAGAACGGTGATATTCGCGCCGCCGTTACTGCCGCCCGCGATGCAGGGCGCAGCTACATCACCATCGCTTCCGAATTTTTGGGTCAGGAATCGTGAGTTTGCCGATCGTAGAACTGCGTGAGACCGTCAGGATCGTTAACATCAAGGGGCTGCATGCGCGGGCCAGCGCCAAATTCGTCAACATGGTGGCAAATTTGCCCGAAGGCATCGATGTCAGGGTCGTCAAGGACGGGATGGAAGCGGGTGGCGGATCGATCCTGGGGCTGATGATGCTCGGGGCCGCGAAGGGCGACCTCATCGATATTGCGGTGTCGGGAGAAGGCGCGGAACCGGCGCTGGCCAAACTGGTGGGACTGATCCTGGACGGTTTCGGGGAAGACTGAGCATGTCTGATGGGCCGAATGGCCGGCGGCTGATTACCGGATTTTCCAATCCCACGGTCAAATTCCTGCGCAGCCTGCGCGACAAGAAGCATCGCCGGAGCGAACAGCGCTTTCTGGCCGAGGGGCTGCGGTTGTTGACCGACGCGCGCGCCACCGGTCGCTTGCCGGAGCTGCTGGTGATGGCCACGGCGCGCGACGCCCATCCGCTGCTGGCCGGACTCGAAGCGGAAGTGACCGCAGCTGGCGGCGAGATCGTTGAGATGGGCGCGGATTTGCTGGCCAAGGTCACGGGTAAAGACAATCCGCAGGCGGTATGCGGGGTGTTCGCGGAATTCGATACCTCGTTGGCGGCGATCGATCGCGGCGCGGCACCGATCTGGCTGGTGGCGCAAGCCTTGCGCGATCCCGGCAATCTGGGCACCATGCTGCGCACTGGCGATGCCATCGGCGCGGGCGGGTTGATCCTGCTCGACGATTGCGCCGATCCGTTTTCCGCTGAAGCCGTGCGGGCGAGCATGGGCGCGATTTTTACCCAGCGGCTGGCGCGCGCGCGGTGGGAGGAATTCCTGCCGTGGCTGCGTGGCGCCAAGGGCCAACTAGTCGCCGCCTCGCTGCGCGACGCCCAACCCTATCGCGGCGCGGAATACACGGCGCCGTGTTTCATCATGGTCGGCAACGAATCGCGCGGACTGCCCGAGGAATACGAAATGGCCTGCGACCTGCGCGTGACGATGCCGATGAAAGGACGCGCCGACAGCCTCAACGCCTCGATCGCGGGCGCGGTGCTGAGTTATGAAGTGCTGGCGTGTTTGGTCGGCCAAGACGCGAAGAAATAAGCAAAGGATTCTTGGGGCCATCGGCCCCAAACCCCGTTTTTGTCGGCGTTGCGTGCCAATCGCCATAGTGCAAAGGCCTCAGCGCCGCAGGCTTTTATAGCCGCTAAGCGGCGAGCGCGATCCATCGACACTGCGCCACCAAAAATGACGGGGAGCGCGAGGGGTTTGCCCCTCGCACCTATTTCTTAACCCTGGCCTTCCACTGCCAGCAACACTACCTCCTCGCTATCACCATAACGCGGGGCGCTTTCGATCAGCGGGACGTCCTCTATTTCGCGTTTGCCGATCTCGATGTGTTTTTCGCGCAATCGCCGCCCGGCAGACAGCACATTGCGTTCGAAACTGCCCACGAATTTATTGTAATGATCGACCGCGCTGCTGAGGCCGGACCCGACGCGCTTCATATGTTCGGCGGCGACGGCCAGCCGGTCGTACAGCTCGCCGCCGAGCTTGCCGATTTCGCGAGCTTCGGTGGCAAGACCATCCTGCCGCCAGACTTGCGCCACGGTGCGGGCGATGGCGACAAGGTTGGTCGGGCTGGCCAGCAGCACGCGGTTGCGGAACGCATAATCCCACAGTTCCGGGTCATGTTCGAGCGCGGCGGCAATGAAATGTTCGCCCGGCACGAACATCAGCACATAATCCGGCGCCTCAGGAAACTGGCTCTGGTAGCTTTTGGTGGCCAGGGTCTGGATGTGGTTTTTCATCGAGACGACATGCGCCTTGAGCGCGGCCAATCGGATCAGTTCATCGTCAGCCTCGAACGCCTCCTGATAGGCATTCAGCGACACCTTGGCGTCGATCACCAGCAGCTTGTTACCCGGCACCCGGACGATGGCGTCAGGCCGCAGGCGTCCCTCATCGGTATCGATTGAATGCTCGGTCATGAAGTCCGTGTGTTCGGTCAACCCGCACTGCTCCAGCACATTGCGCAAGGCCTGCTCACCCCAGCGACCGCGCGCCTTGGGAGCATTGCGCAAGGAATTACCAAGCCGCGCCGCCTCGCTGCGCACCTGTTCCTGGCCCGCCCGCATGGCCTCGATCAGCCCGGTCAACTGTCCGAATGAATCGACCCGCTTGGCCTCCAGCGCGGTGACCTGATCCTCGTAGTTCTTGAGACGCTGGCCGACCGGCTCCAGCAGGCTGCGCAACCGCTCGGCGCTGGTCTTCTCGCTCTCGGCAAAGCGATCCTGCGCGCGCTTCAGGAAAGCTTCCTGCGCGCTTTCCAGCACCTTGCTTCCTGCCGACTCGAACTCCTTGCGCAGCGTTTCCTGCGCCGCAAGCAGCAACCGTTTCTGTTCTTCGAAGTGCCCGGCATTGGCGCTCAGCGTCGCCAGTTGCGCCTGCAACGCATCGCGATCGCCGCGCACCCCGGCCAGTTCCGCAGCCAAAGCCGCAGCATGGCTGGCTCGCTCGCGAAGCGTTGCCAGTTCGGTATCGGCCTGCCGACATCGGCTATCGAGTTCGCGCGCCTCGCCATCGCGCGCCGCGTAACGCCGCCGCCATTCCGCCTCGCCGCGAGAACCGAAAAACCAACCCAGCCCAGCCCCCGAAATGAGGCCGAAACACGCGAAAATGAGCGTAGCAATTTGCAAGTTCGCGGCGCCTTTTACAGGAACATACCGCGAACCTAGGCGCTTAATCGCGGGTAATCAAGCCGCCTTCCGCGCCTTTTCCAGCTTTTTGAGCGCCATGTTGCGTTTGAGGCGCGAGAGGTGGTCGATGAACAGGATGCCTTCCAGATGATCCATTTCGTGCTGGATACAGGTCGCCATCATCCCGCTCATCGCTTCTTCGTGCCACTCGCCTTCCAGATCCTGCCAGCGCAACCGCACCTCGGCGGGCCGTTCGACATCTGCATAGATGTCGGGAACGGACAGGCAACCCTCGGAATAGACTGAATATTCCGGCGAGGGGTCGAGCAGTTCGGGGTTAATGAAGATGCGCGGATTGGGTTCGCGCGGCGGAGCTTCCTTGCCCTCGATCTCTTCTTGTTCGGTCGACTCGGGTTCGCCGCGGTCCTGCAAATCCACCACGACCACGCGCAGCGGCACGTCAATCTGGATCGCGGCAAGGCCGATACCGGGGGCATCGTACATCGTCTCGAACATATCGGCGACCAGCGCCTTCAATTCGTCGTCGAAACTTTCAACGGGGCGCGAAATCCGCTTCAGCAGCGGATCGGGGGCTTCAAGGATCGTGCGAATGGCCATTTGCCCCAGATAGGGAGCTTGTTTGAAACGATCAAGCCGGGGCCGCAACGATCAAGACGGGCTTTCAGGTCATAGGCCGCCGCGCGCGCAAAGCCTGTGCCAAAGTGCCTTCGTCCAGGTAATCCAACTCGCCGCCCACCGGCAGGCCATGCGCCAGCTGGGTGACGCGCAGCGGCAGACCCTCCAGCCGTTCGGCGATGTAATGCGCGGTCGTCTGCCCCTCCAGCGTGGCGTTCATCGCCAGCACCACTTCATCGATACCGCCTTGCGAGACGCGGCTGATCAGCGCGCTGATGGTCAAATCCTCGGGGCGAATCCCATCGAGCGCGGACAGCCGCCCACCCAGCACATGATAGCGCCCCGGAAACAGCCGAGCGCGGTCCAGCGCCCACAAATCCGCGACATCCTCCACCACGCACAGCGCGCGGACATCGCGGCGCGGGTCGGCGCAGATCGCGCAAGGGTCGCTGGTATCGACATTGCCGCACAGGTGGCATTCGCTCAGCCCCTCACGCAGGCCGTCCAGCGCCTCCAACAGCGCCACCAGCGAGGTATCGCGCCTCTTGATCAGCCACAGCACCACTCGCCGCGCCGAGCGTGGCCCCAGCCCCGGCAGGCGCGCCAGTTGTGCAGTCAGCGTCTCGATCTCTTGCGATGCCATGACCTGCCAGATAGGGCATGGCGCGGAAAACGCCAGATGGGGCTTGGCCCGAAAAACGAAAGGCCATTTGGGTCGATGCGCGTGACTGTCATGGGAACACCCGAGTTTGCGGTGCCGGCGCTGGTGGCGCTGGCGGCGGCGCATGAGGTGGTCGCGGTCTATACCCAGCCGCCGCGTGCCGGGGGGCGGCGCGGGCGTGAATTGACCCCCTCGCCGATGCAGCGCAAGGCCGAGGAACTGGGGATTGCGGTGCACTGTCCGGCATCGTTGAAAGGCGCGGGCGAACAGACCGATTTTGCCGCGTTGCAGGCGGATATCGCGGTGGTCGCGGCCTATGGTCTGATTTTGCCGCGCGCAGTTCTGGATGCGCCACGCTGGGGCTGCCTGAACCTGCACGGCTCGCTGCTGCCGCGCTGGCGCGGGGCCGCGCCGATCCAGCGCGCGATACTGGCGGGCGATGTCGAGACCGGCGTGGGCCTTATGCGGATGGAGGCGGGGCTGGATACCGGGCCTGTGCTGACCGAGGCGCGCACGCGGATCGATGGCAAGAACGCAGGCGAATTGACCGAGGAACTGGCTGGTCTGGGCGCTGGGCTGATCGTGCAGGTGCTGGCGAATCTGGCGAATTATGCCGAGGTGCCGCAACCTGCCGACGGCGTCACTTATGCCCACAAGATCGACAAATCCGAAGCGCGGCTGGATTTCAACGCCAGCTCCCACATGGTCGAGCGCCAAATCCGCGCCTTCGCACCGCAACCCGGCGCATTTTTCGAACTGGAGGGGGAACGGTATCGCATCCTCGCGGCCGAAGCGGTGGATGGCAGCGGCAAGCCCGGCACCGTGCTCGACGAGCGTTTGACCATTGCCTGCGGGTCGGGCGCAATCCGGCCCAGTCAGGTGCAGCGCGCCGGACGCCCGGCCATGGCCACCGCCGCACTGCTGCGCGGGCGCGCCATTCCTGCGGGAATGAAACTGGCGTGACCCGCTTTGCCCTGACACTCGAATACGACGGCGGCCCGTTCATGGGGCTGCAACGGCAAGCGCATGGGCCAACGGTGCAGTCGGCAGTGGAAGGTGCCGCCTATGCGATCACGGGCGAGGCGGTGGTCATGGCGGCGGCGGGGCGCACCGATGCCGGGGTGCATGCGCTGGCCATGCGCGCGCATATCGACATCGCCCGGGACATCGCTCCGTTCCGCCTGATGCAGGCGCTGAACGCGCATCTGCGCCCGGCGCCGGTCGCGGTGCTGGCGTGCGAGATCGCGCCCGACGGCTGGCACGCGCGCTTTTCCTGTACTCGCCGCAGCTATCGCTACCGCATCGTCAACCGCCGCGCGCCGCTGGCGCTGGAGGCTGGCAAGGCGTGGCAGGTGACGCGGCCGCTGGACGCCGAGGCGATGCACCGTGCCGCGCAGGCGCTGGTCGGATCGCATGATTTCACGACGTTTCGCTCGGTCCACTGCCAATCGCAATCCCCATTCAAGACGCTGGATTCACTGGTGGTGCGGCGCGCGGGGGAGGATATCATGATCGAGACTGCGGCTCGCAGTTTCCTGCACCACCAGGTGCGTTCGATGGTGGGTTGCCTGGTGCTGGTGGGGCTGGGCCGCTGGCGCGAGCAACAGATCGACGAAGCGCTGGCCGCGCGCGATCGGACGGCGCTAGGGTTGAATGCGCCAGCGCAGGGGTTGTATTTTGTCGAGGCGGGGTATCTGGAGAATTCTTGACATTTCATGATCCATCATGATATGGAAATCGACGAAAACGGAGATGTTACCCATGGCCGCCCATGCCCGTGAGAAATTCGCTACCCAGGTCGATGCAGATATCCTGGCGTCGGTCCGCAACCTCGCGCAAACTGAGGGTCGGCAGTTGCAAGCGCTGGTCGATGAAGCGCTGGCCGATCTGATTGAAAAGCGGCGCCAGGGTAAGCCGCGCGCCCACGTCATGGCCGCTTATCAGGCGAGCCACGCACCATACGGAGAGCTTTACAAAAAGCTCGCTGAATGACGGATTATCTGACGGCGATCGAAGTTCTCGCGATTCATGATGACCCGATCGGACGCTACGGCGGCGCTGGCGGTGTGCGAGACCTGGGGTTGCTCGAAGCGGGGCTCTACCGCCCCCAAACCGGCTATTACACCGATTTGATCGAGGAAGCCGCCGCCTTGTGGGAAAGCCTTGCCCAGAACCATCCCTTCATAGATGGCCACAAGCGCACCGCCTTTGCCGTAACCTACACGTTTCTGGCGATCAACGGCCTGCGCATCACGGCGGAGGCGGCAGCCGCCTATCGTTTCATCATCGGTCTTTATGAGGATGGAAATTTCGAGTTCAGCCGATTGGCGGAATGGCTGCGCGCCAACACAGCAGTCGCTACCTGACCCAATCCCGCCCGGTTCCGCTCAAGCCTTGCCCACCACGCTCTCCGGCAATTCCTGGCCGAACACGCGCTGGTAATATTCGGCGACCAGCATGCGTTCGGTCTCGTCGCATTTGTTGAGAAACGACAAGCGAAACGCGAAACCCACGTCCTTGAAGATCGCCGCGTTTTGCGCCCAGGTGATGACGGTGCGCGGGCTCATCACGGTGGAAATGTCGCCGTTGATGAAGCCTTGCCGGGTAAAATCGGCGACCTTGACCATGTCTGAAATGGTCTTTTCGGGCACGTCCGTCACCTTTTTGTGGACGATCGAGGTTTCCACCGGGCCGGCAAGGTAATTGAGCCCGACGACGATGTTCCAGCGGTCCATCTGGCCCTGGTTGATCGCCTGGGTGCCGTGATACAGCCCGCTGGTATCGCCCAGCCCGACGGTGTTGGCGGTGGCAAACAACCGGAACCACGGGTTTGGGCGGATCACGCGATTTTGGTCCAGCAAAGTGAGCTTGCCCTCGGTTTCCAGCACGCGCTGGATCACGAACATCACATCGGGACGGCCCGCATCATATTCATCGAAAACCAGCGCGGTCGGCGTTTGCAGCGCCCACGGCAGCAGACCTTCGCGAAATTCGGTGACCTGCAAGCCATCGCGCAGGACGATGGCGTCGCGGCCGATCAAATCGATGCGGCTGATATGCGCATCGAGGTTGATGCGGATGCACGGCCAGTTGAGCCGGGCAGCGACCTGTTCGATATGCGTCGACTTGCCGGTGCCGTGATAGCCCTGCACCATGACCCGGCGGTTGAAGGCAAAGCCCGCCAAAATCGCCAGCGTCGTGTCCGGGTCGAAGACATAGGTGTCGTCGCGATCGGGGACGCGTTCATCCGCAACCGAGAAGGCGGGCACCTTCATGTCGATGTTGATGCCAAAGACTTCGCGCACGGAGACTTCGCGGTCGGGAACAGCGAGTGCATGTGCGGAGCGGCTGTCGGTCTTGAGTTCGGTCATGGCGGATCGGCCTATACGCGGGGGCGCGGCGCTGCAATAAGCTTTGCGCACCGGAGCGATTGAATCGGCCTGCAAAAGTGCATTGGGCAAACGCGGTAGAGGAGAATACGAATGTTGATTTATGGCGCGTTGCTGTCGCCCTTCGTGCGCAAGGTCTGTATCGTGGCGGCGGAAAAGGGCATCGCCTGGGAACTGAAGCTGACCAGCCCCGGCAGCAGCGACCCGGATTTTGTCGCCGCCAGCCCGTTTGGCAAAATTCCAGCGATCCGCGACGGGGATTTTACCCTCGCCGATTCCAGCGCGATCGTCGCATATCTGGAAGCGAAACATCCCGCGCCACCGGTTCTGCCCGCCGACCCGCAGGCCCGCGGCAAAGCGGTGTGGTTCGATGAATTCGCCGATACGATCCTTTCGGCCTCGGGATTGAAGGTCCTGTTCCACCGGCTGGTCGGACCGATCATCCTGAAAATCGGCGGCAATGAAGCAATCGCCGCACAGGGCGAAGCCGAATTGCCGGCGTTGTACAGCTATCTCGAAGGGGTTTGCCCCGCAGATGCGTGGCTGGCGGGCGCGGAATTCGGGCTGGCCGACATTGCCGTCGCCTCGGTCTTGCGCACCATGGCCTATGTCGACCAGTTCCCTCCGCCAGACCGCTATCCGGCGATCACCGCGTGGTATGCCCGGGTGCGCGAACGACCAGCGTGGCAGCAGGTCGCGGCGCAGGAGGATGCGCCTCGCGCGCGTTGAAGCGATATGGCATGTGGATTGCTTCAGGACAATTCTGGTTTTAAATAAACTGGCACGATAATTTTTGCTGCATTTCTCAGCGAGGAATTCGATGAAGCGTTTACCTTCGCTGCGTTACGCAAGACGGAAAGCGTGGGAAGGCCGGTTGGATCAGCCGATTGGCTGGCGGATATGGAGCAGCGCCTTGGCAAAGTACTCACTCCGGGGAAGCGGGGGCAGAAGGGGAAGGGTGTTTAGGGGGATGTTTGGGGGTTATTGCACGTGTCATGGTAATTCGTTTCGCACGCGCATCCTCGTTGAGCGGCTTATGCGGCTTGTGCGGCATGGTGAACATGCGCTTCAATGCCGCCTCGCGCCTTCGGTCTCGGCTTCGGTGTAGGTTTCAGGATCGGATTGGTGCATCGAAATGGCTCTTTCGCTTACGGACAGAGACTTCCTAGCATTGGGCAAGGTAGTAGCCCAGTGGGCTCTAGCGGAACTAACATTCAGCAGTGTCCTAGGATTGATCCACACGCACCATATGGTTGCCGACACCAGTTTTCCCGGCGAAAACGTTGCCCAGTTTAAGCGCCTTCAAGAAAACTGGAAAAAATCCACCCGAATTGCCTGCGCGGACAGCCCTTGGCACACAGATATCGCCGCGTTTCTCGCTGCCCGTGGCAAAGAACTGAAGAATGAGCGAGATATGGCCTGCCATTGGCCAGCAAGCCGCGCCGTGGCTCAGCCAGATGGCAAGGTGCATTTTGCGAACAATGTGAACTTGGCGGAAAGTGTACGATTTGGTGCAGAGGACATTGAAAGCCTCGCCAACGATATTAGTATTTGGGGTGCCAACGTCGGCTTCTTCGGTATTATGTTTAGCTTTGATCTGATGCCCGAACCATCGCCTGAAACACGCTCTGGAGACAAACCTGAGTGGATGTCAGTCCACCTTGATAGCTATCGTAAAACTCGTCGAAGGCCAGCGTGTCCCACCATGCCAAAACCTTCTCGCCAGCCTTCAACATAGCCGAGATTACGAGATTCGAGATTACGGTGATGGTGTGGACGGCGCTCCAACCGGGGAATTGATTCGCGGATAGCGAAGCCCCAGAAACGGTGTGACTGTCGAAGGTCCACCCAAAAGGAGCACCGTCCATGAGCAAAGTATCACCCGATCTGTCGTCTGTCACGGTTGTTGGTCTCGATCTGGCCAAGCATGTGTTTCAGGTCCATTGCCTTGATGATGCGGGCAAAGTGCTGCTCAATCGCGCGCTCAAGCGGCGCGAGGTCATGGATTTCTTCCGCAAGTTGCCGAATTGCCG